>CAIJWY010000030.1 GCA_903824455.1 uncultured Micrococcales bacterium | reverse complement strand
TCGAAGATAACGGCAACTTCAACGTTTCCGCCGAGTTCTTTCTTCAGTTCGTCGATGCGTTCTTCAACGCCGTTGGCAACGGTTACGGTGTTGCCATCCTGAGTTTTGGTAACGGTGACTGCGAGAGATTCTTTACCGTTCACTCGAGAAATTGTGGTTACGTCGGCGTAGTCGTAAGTAACTTTAGCGACTTCACCGATGGTGTAAACCTTAGGAGTGGTCGGCACGGTGACCGGCCCTGCCATCGTCATGGTGGTGGTGAAGTAAGCACTGGCTGGTGGGGTTAGAGCGATTTTCTTAAGTGCGGCAATGCTCTCAACCGGTGTTCCCACCTGAAGGCTGAGTTCGCCTTGGTTATCGCGGATACTTCCCGCGGGAATCACGAAACCGCTTTGCTGAAGTGCCTGAGTGATCGACTGCTGGCTGAGACCGTTCTTGGTTAGAAGATCGTTGTCTAGTTTGAGGTTGATGCGCTTTACCTTCATGCCGGTAACGCTTACGCCGCGAACGCCATCAATCGAGCCGAACACACTCGGGGCCACATCTTCAAGTAGTGGGCCTAGTTTCTCGTTGTCGTCGCTGGAAACACCGATCGAGATAATTGGCACGGAATCAAAAGAACCCGCAACAACTCTGGCATTAGCCTCTTTTGGAAGCGAGCTCTCAACTGCCGCAATAGCTGCGGCCAGGTTCTCTTTCACCTTGGCCGACGTGGTTCCGTATTCGAACTCAACTCGAACAATGGAGAGGTTGTTTTGTGAGGTGGAAGTGGTGGTAACCAGACCATCCAAGGTGCGCACCTGCGCCTCAACCTTCTGGCTCACCTGCTTATCGATTACCTCGGCCGAAGCACCTGGGTATGAGGTGATAATGGCGGCTTGGGGAGTTTCAAAAGACGGTAGTAACTCCTGCTTCAACCCACCTAGGGAAAGGGCGCCGAAGGCAATCACGATGATTGTTGCCAGTGCCACAACTGATCGGTTGGCGAGGCTGAGTTTTGCTAAACGGTACATGATTTTTCTCCCAAGGGTTCTAATTCAAGACTAACCGAGGAGGCCGTCTAAAGATTCCCTAACCGAAGATGTTTGGGATGAAATTTGTTACCTGAATGGTGAACACAAACACGGCGATACCGCCCGCAATTTCGACCCATTTCTTACCGGTTCGCTGCCAGAGCTTTTCTTCCTGCTGGGCAAATAGACCAAGTATGGAAATCAAGATCACCGGCAGTGGAATCAAGATGAACGACAGCGGTCCGTAGAGTTCAGACTTCGCAAACAGGGCATTTACTGCTTGACCACTCCAGGCTGAAAGGAGAGTAGCAAAAGCTAGCGCACCAATACCTCCCGGAATAAACTCGTGCACCCACTTGAGGCTAGGAAGTTTGGTGAAAATCATTCCAATGATGCCTGGCAGGAAGATTATGACGGCGCCTAACCAGAGGTGCCAGCCCATGCCAACTAATCCACCAATCATCACAATTAGCGTTGAAAACTTTAGGGCCAGCGAAGCCCACGGTTGCCATCCGTGGGTGGAGGGAACCTCGGTTGGGTTGATTCGGTTCAAGCGGTCTGGGGCAAACTTGGCGGCCAGCTCTTCCACCAAAACTCGTCCAATGGCCACCACAGCGATAGCTAAGGCAATGGGCTTGACATCGGCACTCAGCGGCACGGTAGCTCCAGCAAATGCAGACACTGAGCCAACCAAACTCATAACGGTGAGAACTGAGATAAAGCCGATCAGGGCTAGGTCAATGACGCGCTCCCAAGCATCACTCAAGTTCTCGATTGCCGGCCTACGAATCTTGCGGAACGTGGTGGCCATGATGCTCGGAGCGAAGCCGAGCATGAACATGGCCAAAAGGTATCGAATGTCGCCAATTCCGGTTAATGGCATGGCGACCAGCGAGGTAACAACAAAGGCTGACATGGCCAAGATTCCGAACAGCGCGTCGAGCGTGCCAATTGCCATGATTGCCACCAGGAGGCCGATTCGACCACTGGTTGCTAGTGTTTCAGCCCCTGTGTCAACCGCGGCGACACCAATAACCACTGCCGCGAAGTAGGCTACCGCCATGATCGAACCGACGATAGCCCGCAGGTAAGAACCATCGTTTAGTACGCGACTCAAAACAGGTGAGACCTGCGCCACTTGCTCGATC
>CAIJWY010000029.1 GCA_903824455.1 uncultured Micrococcales bacterium | reverse complement strand
GTTCGTTGGTTCGATCGTCGACAGCAACGCATCGTCACTCAGCATCGAAGTTGGTGGCCACAAGATCACCGTTCCTAAGAACCGCGCTGAAAAGCAGACGGGCAAGATTGCCATTGGTGTTCGCCCGGAAAAAGCGACCTTCCACCGTTCCGACCCGAAACTTGGCTCAGACCACGTGGTGGTTGGCCCTGGCGAGATCATCGACATCCGCTTCACCGGCGTGAGCAACCAGTACCTAATCGACATCCCAAATGTTGGAGAGGTTACCGTTTTCGCCCAGAACGTTGGCATCAGCCCAGTTATCGAACTCGGCGAGCAGGTTTGGGTTTCCTGGAAGGTTGAACACTCCTTCGGTTTGTCAGACCTTCCTGACGGCAACGAAGACGAGTAGTAATGGCTTTCGCGGCATTCGGTTCCGGTTCAGCGGCAGAACACAAGACTCCAACTAAATCGAGCAGAATCGTTTTGGCACTGCTTTTGCCTGGCATGGTTTATCTGGGACTGTTCTTCTTCACTCCGCTTATTTCGCTGGTTATCACGTCGCTTGAGGTTCCTGCTGCCAGCGGTGGCATCGGTGAATACGAATACGGCTTTGCCTGGGAAAACTACATAACCGCGTTCACCACCTACCTACCTCAGATTCTTCGCTCATTCCTTTATGCCACGATCGCCACGATCTTCGCCCTGCTAATCAGCTACCCGCTGGCCTACTTCATCGGTGTGAAGCTTCGCACTCGTCCGCTAATTCAGCGACTCATGCTGGTTCTAGTGATTGCCCCGTTCTTCATCTCATTCCTACTTCGAACCATCGCCTGGAAGCAGATTTTCTCCGATGGCGGAGCCATCATGCAGACCGTTTATGCTCTGGGGTTGATGGACCCTTCGGAGCACTTCCTGGGAACCGACGCCGCCGTAATCTTCGGTCTCACCTATAACTTCATTCCGTTCATGACCCTGCCGCTTTTTACCACCTTGGAACGATTCGACGTGCGTCTGCTCGAAGCGGGCTCGGATCTCTATGCCAGCCCAGCCAAGGTGTTCCGCAAGGTCACACTTCCGCTAAGCATGCCAGGAATCATCTCGGGTACTCTGCTGGTATTTATTCCAATCGCCGGTGACTATGTAAACGCCGGTCAAAGCTTCCTTGGTTCATCAAAAACGTCGATGATTGGAACCATCGTCGACAGCGAGTTCTTGCAAACCCAGGATTACCCAATTGCCTCGTCACTGAGCGTGATGCTCATGGCGGTAATCGTGGCCCTAGTTGGTATGTATGTTCGAAGTGCTGGAACAGAGGACCTCCTGTGAAACGGTTCTCACTCAGCAAACTCACCTTGCCGGCCTATGCCCTACTGGCCATGGTTTTCATGCTCATCCCGGTGGTCTACACCATCGTTTTCTCGTTCAACGATTCTCAGAAGCGAACCAACACCGAGTGGCAGGGTTTCACTTTCGATAAGTGGTTTGGCGTTTGCTCAAACCCTGACGTGTGTGAAGCTCTAGGAAACTCAATCTTCATCGGTGCCGTTTCAACCCTGATTGCCACCATTCTTGGCACCGCGCTGGCGATTGGTTTGGTTCGCTACAAGTTCAAATCACGCGCACTGGTTAACCTCGCCCTGTTCTTGCCAATGGCCACGCCTGAAATCGTTCTCGGTGCCGGTCTGGCAGGTCTATTCTTCAACGCCGGCGTTGGCGCAGGAATGACCACCGTGATCATCGCCCACGTGGTGTTCTGCCTTTCCTTCGTGGTGGTAACCGTGAAGGCTCGAGTGCAAACTCTCGATCCAGTTCTCGAAGAAGCCGGGCGCGATCTTTATGCAAACCCTGGC
>CAIJWY010000028.1 GCA_903824455.1 uncultured Micrococcales bacterium | reverse complement strand
CGATCCCTAGCGGTATTGCGGTGGCGATGTGCGTGATTGCACTTCGACTGGTTACCGATGCTCAGGAGTGGTCGATGGAAGCCGCTCAGACCGGCACCATGATCACCATGAGCGTAACTGGCATCTGGGTGCTGAGCACATTGGCCAGACCAATCGACAAAGTGAAGCTGGCGATTTTCTTCGGCATGATCTTGATCGGTGTTTTGCTCTTCACCGTGCCGCTGGCAACCGGCTACTTTGGTTTCAGCGCCTTGACGTCGAACCAATTGCTAATCGCCTTCGGTATCGGCTTGGCCGGCTCGGCGCTCATCGAAATTGCTCACCGAGTTTCGAGCAAGCGCACTGCCATCAAAATTTGAGATTTCAGATAGCGTTTAGGCTGTATCAGTGACCAAACCCGCTCGCTCCTGGCTGATCGACTTCAGCATCCTTGCCCTAATCTGGGGGGCGAGCTTTCTATTCATCGCCGTGGCCGGGCAAGACCTTCCTCCGGTTGGAGTGAGCTTCTTCCGCATGGCCTTTGGCGCCCTGGCACTTTTCGTTCTAATCAAACTCGCCAAACAGCGAATCCCGCTCACGCCGAAAGCACTTGCCCACACCTTTGTGGCCGGGCTGGTGATGAGCGCCATTCCGTTCACCCTGTTCGCCTATGCCGAGCTGCACGTGTCATCGGGCCTGGCCGGCATGGTGAACGCGGCTACTCCGGTGATGACCGTGCTCGCCATCATGGTTGCCTTCCGAGACCAGAAGCCAACCCGCGTTCAAATCTTGGGTCTCAGTGTTGGCATTTTGGGCACACTGGTGCTGCTCGGCGTTTGGCAGGGCTTCGGCGAGAACGACCCGCTAGCAATCGGAGCCCTAATCTTGGCAACCATTTGCTACGGATTCGGTGGTCCTTACATTCGCAAGTTCGTGAGCCCGCTCGGGCTTCCCAACCAGGTGGCGGTTTTCCTGCAGCTAATTACGGCCACCATCGTAACCTTGCCGATTTACCTGTTCACCGGGCCGTTACTCACCGGAACTCCAGACTGGGCAAGCATCGGCTCAATTGTGATCCTGGGTGTTTTTGGCACCGGCATTGCCTACGTGATCTATTACCGAATCATCGACGCCGCGGGTTCCACCATCGCCAGTTCGGTCACCATCGTGCAACCGGTGGTGGCGGTGGTTCTAGGCATGCTGCTATTGCAAGAAACCTTGAACTGGTTCGAGGTGGTTGGTGGCCTAGTGATCATTCTCGGAGCCATGATTGCCCAGGGCCGAGTTCGATTTATTAGGTGAGCGATTCCGGTAGAGCCAGTGGCTGCGACGGCAATCGATCCTGAGCGAACCAGCGCTGACCGTAACCGGTTGATGAACTCATCAAATCTAGGAACGGCTTGGCGTCGAAGCTTTCTGGGCCGAGCACACCTTCACCCTTCCAAATTCCGGTGGCTAGCAACTCGAGGGCAATTAGCGGGTTGAACGCGGTCTGCCAAACCACGGCCTGTGATTCAAAGTTGGCCATCGTCCATTCGTTATCGGCAACGTGGTAGAGATACGTGGCGCGAAGCATTCCGTCGAGGTCTTTTCCGGTCACTAAAACACCGGCACAGGTTTTACCGGTCATGCGCGGGCCAATCGAAGCTGGGTCTGGCAGCACTGCCACCACCATGTCGCGAGGGGAAACATCAACCGGACCCTGGCTAGAGCGAACGCGGTGAGGCTTGGTCTGATCCAAACCTAGAGCATGCAGGGTCTTCAGAATTCCGATGAACTCGTTGCCAAGTCCGTATTTGAAGCTGAACTTGTTAGCGTTGATGACCGCTGGAAGCATGGTCACTTCCTCGTGCTCAACGTTCACGCACTCAACCGCGCCAATACCTTCTGGGAACTCAAAAATCTCGGGCTCGCTAAACGGCTTAGTGGTGTAGTAACCCTTGTCTTTACTCCAGAGAACCGGAGGGTTTAGACACTCTTCGATGGTGGTCCAGATCGAGAACGACGGGGCGAAAATCTCTTCGCCGGCCTCGTTGCGAACCACTAGGTTTCCACCGTCCTTCACCGAAACCTCATCGATTTCGGAGAACAGGTGATCCTGCGCGTAGCGAGCAAACACGTTCGATAACCCAGGTTCAACACCGATACCAACCAGCGCCAATAGGCCGGCTCGCTCCCACTGTTCGGCCAGGGCAAACTGCTGATCGCCCAGCTTGATGCCTGGCAGGTGGAACGGGTCGTCCGGGTGAGCTTCGGAAAGGCTCATCGCCATGTCTAGATAGTGCACGTTGGCGCTGAACGCACCGGAGAACACGGTTGGCACAAACTTTGGCTCAACGGCGTTCAACACGTGGGTAATGCCGTGCTCACGGCAGAGTTCGGTTATGTTGGCAGCATTGCCGGCGTCTACCTTTGCCGAAACAAACTTGGCCGCAACCTCGTCGCCGTGACGAACGCGAATCCATTCGATTACTTCGTCGGCTCTAGATTGGGTGTAGTCGGAGACCACAATTTGTTCATAGAAATTACGGGT
>CAIJWY010000027.1 GCA_903824455.1 uncultured Micrococcales bacterium | reverse complement strand
GTGACGGCGTATAGTTCCGGCCCGTCCCAGTCCAAATTGAACTGGTTATAGCCAACCCTGACCGCAAAGAATCCAAGTGCCGCTATCGAGATCTGAGAGCCAATTGCCCACTCAGGCTTCTTGGTCTGCAGGCTACGCCGAATTAGCAGGAAAGTAACAAGCGCAAAAACAACCGCTAAGCGCGAATTGAAATTAACTTCCGGCTGGTTCGTGAAACTAGCCGCTGCCGCAAATAGCGCCGCCCCGGCGTAGATAAATGCGAAGTTTGACTTCGCTCGAAGCTCAATCATCAGGGCAATCGCTGCTGGCACGGCTAACAGAATCCAGTAATCGAGCGCCGATAAAGAAACGAAACGTTGAGCTGACGCGATTATCAAAACCAGAGATATACCGGTGGTGATTCTCGTGACCAACCTGGTTGAGATTTCGCCTTTACCAAACTGTTTGTTCGCCCAGATTAGGCCGAGGTTACCGGCCGCACCGAGGGTCATGGCAATCGCGGCAATTAGGCTCGAGTTTTTGTCGGTACCCCAGGCGTTATTGGCAATAACCACGCTGAGGCTGGTAACCGCATAACCCACGTTGGCCCAGCGAATGTTTTTGGTGAGAAGAGCGAATCCGAGAATCATCAATCCGTCGACCAGAATAAAAGCACTGTGAACCTTTAGCGCGTCGATGCTGCCACTGAACACTGAGAGCAAGACCGATAACCCGATGGCAACGTAACCCTGGTGAGTGAACTTCTGAGCTAGCTCCTTACCCTTGAAGATGATTACACCCGCCAGCGAAACCAATAGATAGCCGGACGCAACCGTCATCAAAATTGGTTTTGCCGCCGAGGTGAAGAAGGCGGTGCTGGCAATAAGAGAGATAAGCGACGATTGGACCAACGGAATCCAGTTCGCGGTCGAAAATGCAATAACTTTGGCGCGAACCTCGAGCCAACGAACTAGTGCGGGGAAGAGGTTCACCCCGATGAGAGTTAGCGCCAAGGCCAGTGCGATTTCTAGCGAGTCGGCTTCCGCTTGGGCTCGGTAGTAAAGGAACACTGAGACCGATCCAACAAAGCCTGTGGCATAAATGGCTATAGTGCGAAGCCTGCTGAAGTTGAGGAACTCGCGAATTGAGAGAACCAGCGCAATCGCCACCAGGTAGAACCCAAAAGGTCGGTAGTAGTCAACCAAATCTGGCTTGAGATACCAAATTCCGCCAAAAGTGACCGTAACCCAAGCCGCAATGGTCACTGCAAATGTGGGCAGAAGTAGGAACTTGGCAAATCGTTCAAGCATGAACACCAGAAGCAGGAGAAGCACAGCCACGGTCAAACCAACCGTGTAGTCGACTCCATAGATCAGCGACAGGATTCCAAGACCCAAGAAAGAGAGTCCGATAGCCGAGGCCGAATTTCTCAGAGACAGAACGGTTTCATCCTTCTCTACCAGGGCGCTCACCCAACTGCGATTAATGCGAGCACCAACCAACCAAACGGCTGCTGTAACCAGCGCGGCAATTCCATCGATAGGAGCGCTCGCGTCTAGGGCCAGCTGTTGAATTATGTCAATTGCTCCAAAAGCCGCGAGCAAAATCGAAACGGCAATACCGAACCGTTTCAGGGAGTTATCTTCTCTGGCCTGGAGATCCTTTAGGTAATCTTCGTCAACACCCGACTCGATTTCCCATTTGGCATTCCTCGCCAAGCGAACCGCGATAAGCACAGCGAATAGAGCCACGCTGAGAACGGCTACTCGCCAGCGATCTTCGAATGCGCCGGCTGAGTTCACGACCAAAGTTAATGCCGAAGCGGTTAGAGACAGAGGAGCGATGGCTCTCCAACCGAAGTTTTTCGACCACATTCCAAGCAGTAACGAAACCACAGCCACGGTTCCGAGGTTGACCGACCAGAACCACGCCGGCTCATTGTCCCAGGCGGTGAATCCCCACCCGAAAGTAGTGCTGAAAGACATGATCAACGTGAGCAGCATCGCACTGGAGAATACGGCGAGGAAGTTACTCAAAAGAATTGAAAAACGCTTGAGTCTGAAAGCCCCGAAACCCGCGACTAGTCCAAGCGAGAGTTCAAGCGTCGACCAGGCGTAAACGTTCCAAGAGTTTAGGTTTTGCGATACGAAAACAGACGCAGCCACCAAAACCAGAAAACCGGCCACGACAATAAGCCACTGCGTTACCGATAGCTTTGGTCGTTCTCGCTTTGGCTTTAAGGACACCGGAGCGACTTCTTGATTCAAGGAGACCTTGTTTCCGCCATTGAAAACAGCCATGGCTTGAACCAAAGAGCCGAGGCTTTCGTTGGTCTCAGTTAGAAGCTTTCGCAAACGATTGAACTCGATAAGTTCCTTCGATAGGTATTTGTTGCCGCATGGGCAAACCACCTGTTTTAGACTTCCGAGCTGTTCCTCGGTGAATTCGTGTGCGCAAAACGGTGTTCCATACATTTGGCTCCCCTTGCCTAGTAGAAACGGGTCTAATCACTTTTTACCAGATAAATTCGATTTCTTTTGTCATCTTCAACAAATCTCAAGCGCAATTTCAACAAACCCAAAGTTCTAGTTCGAGTAAGTAAGGTTGTATCTATGGCAAAAGCAACCTTTAGTGCAAAGCGACTCTTGGTTGTGCACGCACACCCGGATGATGAGAGCCTCTTTACGGGGCATGTGATCGCCGATGCCATTGCTTCCAAAGTTGAGGTCATGGTGCTGACTCTCACTCGCGGTGAACGCGGACGAATGAAGCTCGAGGAACTGAAGTCGCTCGAAGGAAACCTGCCTTCCATGGGAGCATTCCGCACCGGGGAACTCAGAAATGCGCTGCAGGCGCTGGGAGTTCGCCACCACCGATTCGCCGGAACTCGCGCCTATCAAGATTCGGGATTCCGCATTAACGCTTTCGGTAAGCCAATCAAGCTCAAGCGAGTTGATGAGCTTGCGCTAGCCGCCGTTCACGTGACTGTTGTTGCCGACGATATTTACGCGGTCATCAAGGATTTCAAGCCAGACACGGTGGTTACCTATAACCGTAAAGGCGGTTTTGGGCATCCGGATCACCGCATGGCTCACGAGGCAACTGCGATGGCTCTGCGCCGAATTGCCAAGGAAAACAGCCGCAAGGCACCGGAGTTTTGGGTGATTGCTGAAAAGGGTGAGCGAGCCGATGTTTCGATTGGGAATGCCAAGTCGGCTCAGGTGAAAAAAGTTGCGCTTTCGGCCCACGCCAGCCAGATCGCCGTGGGTGCCGAAAGTTACTCAATTAGTCCCGGCAAAGAAATTCGCTATGACCAGCCAGAGCGTTTACGCAAGTCATCGATCCGGCCGCTGCGCTGGTTGAAGCCGGCACTAATTGCCATCTGGTCATTGCCTCTTGGAGTCTTGGTCGCCATCGCAGGAACCATGATGCATTCGATTCGGGCATCCAATCCAGAGCACTGGCCAATCGGTCTCTGGATTTCTCTGACCATGGTTTGGTCATTGGCCGTGGCTCTGCGACTACTGCGCAATTCGAGAGGGGCGCTTTATCTGATGACTCTCACCCTTTGGGGAACCCTGTTATGGCTTTCTCAGCGTCAAAGTGGCGGTTCAATTGCGATTTTGAACAACGAGGCAGGGAATTGGTGGGCCTACGGTTCGGTTATCGGCTGTGTGCTGATAATCATGTTCCCAAGAATTCGTCCTGGTGTCTGGCGTAAAAACGCTTCCGGTCACCGTTAAAATTTAGTAAAGCCCAAAGGAGAAACAGTGACCTACGTTATCGCTCTGCCGTGTGTAGATGTGAAGGACAAAGCCTGCATCGAGGAGTGTCCGGTCGACTGCATTTACGAGGGCGACCGCATGCTTTACATCCACCCAGACGAGTGCGTTGACTGCGGCGCCTGCGAACCGGTTTGCCCGGTAGAAGCCATTTACTACGAAGACGATCTGCCATCGCAATGGTCGGAATACTACAAAGCGAACGTTGAATTTTTCAACGAAATTGGCTCACCTGGCGGAGCTGCCAAAATGGGTAAAGTCGATGGCGACCACTCTGTGGTGTCCGTGCTGCCACCTCAGGCCTCCTAAGCCAGTGTTTAGTCGCCTGCCGGAATATCCTTGGGAAAGCCTCAAGCCCTATTCGGCTAAGGCCGCGTTACATGACGGTGGAAAAATTGACCTTTCGGTGGGCTCTCCGGTAGACCCAACCCCGCAGGTTATTCAAGCTGCGCTCGACTCGGCGTCTAACTCACCTGGTTATCCGTCAACCGCCGGTTCTTTGGAATTTCGTTCAGCAGTCGTTTCATGGTTTGAGCGTCGTCGCGGTGTTTCCGGTTTAGAAGTCTCTCAGGTAATGCCAACCATCGGTTCCAAGGAGCTGATCAGCTGGCTGCCACTGCTGATGGGGCTTGGCCCGGGTGACGTGGTGATTCAGCCAGCCGTTGCCTACACCGCGTATGTGGTTGGTGCGGCTCTTTGTGGGGCTGAAATTGTTTCTGAGGACGACCCGGCCAAGTGGCCTTCAAACACCAAACTCATTTGGCTGAATTCACCGGGAAACCCTGATGGACGAGTGTTATCCAAAGCTGAAATGCGAGCCGCAGTAGACCGCGGGCGCGAACTTGGAGCTTTGGTGGCATCAGACGAATGCTATGCCGAACTGGGTTGGGGAGCTTGGGAAGGCAAAACCACCCCGTGCATTTTGGACCCCGAAGTTTGCGGTTCAACCACCGATGGCGTTTTAGCGGTTTACTCACTTTCTAAGCAGAGCAATATGGCCGGCTACCGGGCAGCCTTTGCAGCCGGTTCAGCCGAGCTAATTCAGGGTCTAGTCAACCTGCGCATGCACTCCGGGTTAAACACCCCTGAGCCGGCGCAGAAGGCGATGATTGCAGCGCTCGGTGATGAGCAGCACGTGGCAGCGCAGAAGGCCATCTATCGCGCTCGCCGCGAGGAATTACTGGCTGCGATTTCCGACTACGGCTTTGAAGTTTCCGATAGTGAAGCCGGCCTATATCTTTGGGCAACTCTCGGCGAAGACTGCTGGAAAACCGTTGACCGGATGGCTGAGCTGGGAATTGTTGTGGCCCCTGGCGATTTCTATGTTCTTGGTGCCAGCGAATACGTTCGCTTCTCAATCACGGCAACCGATGCCGACATTTCCGAAGGTTCGCGTCGCCTGCGCGATGCCATAGGCTTGACGTAGAAGAAAACAGGGAGAAAAAAGTTGTCAGACGAAAAAGTCACGCTCAACTATCCTGGAGGCTCAACCGAGTTTCCAGTGATTTCGGCTGTTGACGGCGCCAGTGTTATCGACTTCTCGAAACTTCATGCTTCAACCGGATATAACTCGTTCGATCAGGGTTTTGTTAACACCGCAGCCACCAGCTCGGCTATTACTTTTATCGATGGAGAGCAAGGCATCCTGCGCTACCGCGGTTACCCAATCGAGCAACTTGCTAGCGGAAAAAGCTTCCTAGAGGTCGCCTACCTTTTGATTTACGGTAATCTTCCAAGCGCTGCCGAATTTGCTTCATTCGACGACCGAATTCGCCGCCACACTCTGATCCACGAAGATCTCAAGAATCTTTTTCATGCAATGCCAACCAACGCGCATCCGATGCCGGTTTTGGCTGCTGGAGTTTCGGCACTTTCTACTTTCTACCAAGACTCCCTAGACATTCACGATCAGGAGCAGGTTGAACTTTCAACCGTTCGACTTCTAGCAAAGATGCCGGTTTTAGCGGCTTACGCTCACAAGAACTCACAGGGCCAGGCGCTGCTTTACCCAGACAACTCGTTAAGCATGGTCGAAAACTTCCTTCGCCTAACCTTTGGCACAATGGCCGAGGAATACACCCAAAACCCTGTGATCGTAAAGGCTCTAGACACCCTCTTTATCTTGCACGCCGATCACGAGCAGAACTGCTCCACGTCAACCGTGCGTCTGGTCGGTTCAAGCCAAGCCAACCTATTCGCTTCAATCTCGGCTGGAGTAAACGCTCTGTTTGGCCCGCTTCACGGCGGAGCCAACGAAGCCGTTCTTGAAATGCTCACGGGCATTCGTGACTCTGGAGATTCGGTTCAGCAATACGTTGAACGAGTGAAGAACAAGGAAGACGGAATCCGCCTTATGGGATTTGGTCACCGTGTTTACAAGAGCTTCGACCCTCGCGCCAAGATCGTGAAAGCCACCGCAGATCGGGTGCTTGCCGAACTAGGGGTAAGCGATCCGCTTCTCGACATTGCTAAAGAATTGGAAGCGGCAGCGCTTTCGGATGATTACTTCACCGAGCGCAAGCTTTATCCGAACGTTGATTTCTACACCGGCGTTATTTACAAGGCCATGGGTTTCCCACCGCGCATGTTTACCGTGCTATTCGCTTTAGGTCGTCTACCCGGTTGGATTGCACACTGGCGTGAGCTGAACCTCGACCCAGCCACCAAGATCGGTCGCCCTCAGCAGTTGTACACCGGCCCTGCCGAACGTCACATCTAGGCGCTGAGCCAGTAAACAACAGTATCGCCATACGACTTCTCGTCGTCTAGCGTGTAACCGGCTGGCCAACTCGGAGCATCGGTTCTACTCGAACGCTCCACCACCACCGTGGCGTCTTTCAAGAATTCTTTCAATGCATCCAAATCTGCGATGATTTCGTCATTGGTGATTTCATAGGGCGGATCGATGAACACCAGGTTGAAATCAATTTCGCCAGGAGTTGCCAAAAAAGAAGAAACCGACTTATTCACAACCTTGCCGTCGAATTCAACTTCTTCCTTCAAAAGCGCCTTGGCTACAATCTTCAAATTGGCAACGCAAACCGCTGCTGCCTTGCCGTCACGCTCAACCATCCAGGTGAGCGCAGCTCCTCGGCTAGCGGCTTCAAGGGCCAGCGCACCGGTTCCGGCGTAAAGATCGAGAACCCTTGCACCATCAATTACCGAGCGAGACTCCAATCGAGAAAAGATGCTCTCGCGAATTCGATCGGAAGTTGGGCGGGTAGCTTTGGCTGGGCTGGTCAGTTTTAGTGAGCCGGCTAGCCCTGAGATGATACGGGTCATGCTTAGCATTGAATCATGCTTTTGCCACTTACTCCGTTAGATCGCCTTCTCGGCGACCGCACGGCTAAGGCATTCGCCAAACATCTCGGCCTGAAAACGGTTGCCGATCTGCTGCAGCACTACCCGCGGCGCTATTCGTCTAGGGGAGAGCTCACCTCAATCAGCGATCTGCCAATTGGCGAATCGGTTACCGTGGTGGCCGAGATTCAAGAGGTTCGGGAACGGTTTATGACCGGTCGCAAAGGGTCTATTTTGGATGTTCGAATCACCGACGGGTATGCGTCGATGAGTTTGAGTTTCTTCAATCAGGGTTGGCGACAAAAAGATTTGAAACCTGGAGTTCGAGGGCTTTTTGCCGGAAAGACCTCGTTGTTTCAAAACAAGATTCAACTCGCTCACCCAGACTATGAACTTTTCGAAGAGGAACTCACCGGCGAAGCCGCCAAGGCTTGGGCCGATTTGCCGATACCGATATACCCCGCATCATCATCGGCAACCACCTGGGCTATCGGCCGGGCGATTGGCGTGGTTCTCGATACCCTCTTAGAAATCCCCGACGAGCTACCGGCAAAGGTTGTGAAATCGGAAGGTCTGCTTTCGCTAGATGCGGCGATTCGTCAAATCCATGTTCCAAAGATTTCCGCCGAGTGGCAAGCCGCCCGCGACACCCTTCGGGTTCACGAAGCATTTGTTCTGCAGGCTTGGTTGTTGAAACGCCGTGCCGAAAACGCTCATCAAAATTCAACTCCACGCGTGGCCGCCGCCGATGGTGTCCTGACCAGATTCGATAAACAGCTTCCGTTCGTTTTGACCGAGGGGCAACTG
>CAIJWY010000026.1 GCA_903824455.1 uncultured Micrococcales bacterium | reverse complement strand
GCGAGATCCTAGATTCACGCGGAAACCCAACTATCGAAGTAGAAGTTTTGCTCGAAGATGATGCTTTTGGTCGTGCTGCTGTTCCATCAGGCGCTTCGACCGGTGCATTCGAAGCGCACGAGTCGCGTGATGGCGACAAGAGTCGTTACCAGGGTAAGGGCGTGCTGAATGCAGTAAACGCTGTGCTCGACGTAGTGAACGAAGCGGTTGAGGGTATTGACTCAGCTGACCAGCGCGCTGTTGATGCGGCTCTAATTGCCCTAGACGGAACCCCAAACAAGGAGCGCATTGGCGCTAACGCAATTCTCGGTGTTTCCCTGGCCAACGCTCGCGCTGCTGCCGAGTCGGCTGAACTACAGCTTTACGAGTACCTTGGCGACAACAAGGGAGTAACCCTTCCAGTTCCGCTAATGAACATCATCAACGGTGGTGCTCACGCCGACACCGGAGTAGACATTCAGGAGTTCATGATTGTTCCGCTCGGTGCTGAAACTTACGGTGAGGCACTGCGTTGGGGTGTTGAGGTTTACCACACTCTAAAGTCACTACTGCACGCACAGGGTCTCTCGACTGGTTTGGGCGATGAGGGCGGTTTTGCTCCAGAGCTTCCAACCAACGCTGCGGCTTTGGACTTGATTTCGGAAGCAATTGCCAAGGCTGGTTACACCCTCGGCAAAGACATCGCTCTTGCTCTAGACGTTGCCGCCACCGAGTTCTACGATGAGGCCACTGGCAGCTACAAGTTTGAAGGCAAGCAGCTTTCGACCGACGAAATGATTGCCTACTACGAAGGTTTGGTTGCCAAGTATCCACTGGTTTCAATCGAAGACCCACTAGCCGAGGATGACTGGGCCGGATGGACCAAGATCACGGCCGCACTTGGCGAGAAAGTTCAGCTGGTTGGAGACGACCTTTATGTAACCAACCCGGCACGTTTGCAGAAGGGTATCGACGAGAAGGCCGGTAACGCAATTTTGGTGAAGGTTAACCAGATTGGTACTCTCACCGAAACTCGCGACGCTGTTGAATTGGCTCAGAGCAATGGCATGAAGGCCATCATCTCTCACCGTTCCGGTGAAACCGAAGACACCTTCATCGCAGATCTAGCAGTTGCCACGAATGCGGGTCAGATCAAAACTGGTGCTCCTGCACGTTCGGAACGTGTTGCAAAATATAACCAGTTGCTTCGTATTGAGGAAGAGCTGATGGATACTGCTGTTTATGCGGGCCGCAACGCTTTCCCTCGCTTCAAGCACTAATCAACTTAGGAAAAGGAACCCGGATGAAGAATTCAAGACCTGGTGGTCGTGGCTTCAAACGGGTTTCTCTTTCGGCTGGCCGTCGCGAACTTCTGAGCAGGCTAAACCTCAACGGGCAAGCTTTGGTTATTGCCGTCATTGTGGTTATTGCTGCTGTTACTTTGTTTCCAAAGGCACAGCTTTGGTATGAGCAGCGAGTAACCGCAGCTGATTTGGCTTACCAGAACGAGCAGACTCGAAAGAGTTTGGTTGAAATGAAAGAAGACCTAAAACGTTGGGATGACCCGGTCTATATTCGGGCGCAGGCTAGAAACCGATTGTTTTACGTGATGCCTGGGGAAATTTCGTTTACTGTAATGGACTTCGAAACAGTGAATGCAAACGACGAATCGGGCACGGTTGGAGCGGCCTTGGCTGCTGCACGCAATTCAACTTCGCTAAGTAAAAAGGTCTCCACCACCAAGAGCAACTGGACCGAGAACCTTATCGAAACGGTGGTTCGTGCCGGGCTTGAAGAGCCAAAGGCTTAACTAGGTGCCGATAACCGAGGCCACTTCGGCCGATCTCGCTTCGCTTGAAAAACAACTGGGACGCACAATGCGCGACGTGGTTGGTGTTGGTGCACGCTGTGTTTGTGGAAACCCGATAGTTGTGGTTACCAAGCCGCGACTGAGTGATGGTTCACCATTCCCAACTTTTTACTACCTGAGTTTGCCGGCTGCCACTGCGGCTCTTTCGACCTTGGAGGCGGCTGGGTTTATGGCTAAGTTGCAAGAGCGCTTAGGGGAGGAGCCCGAGTTAGCGGCCGCCTATCTCGATGCTCACGCAGGTTATTTGGCAGACCGAATGCAGCATGGCATCGTTCCCGAAATTGACGGTATTTCGGCCGGAGGCATGCCAACCCGAGTGAAGTGTTTACACGCCTTGGCCGGACACGCTTTGGCTGCCGGTCCCGGAGTCAATCCAATCGGCGATTTGGCGCTTGAAGCCTGTGTCTGGAAGCAGAGTCGCTGCCAGTGCGAGCAGACTTTGTAAGCAAGTATGTAACATCCCCGCTTGCGCGAGCGTTTAGAATTAAGACAAAATATTCACCCATTTTCTGGAAGGCAACATGCCAAAGATTCTCATCGTCGGGGGCGGCTACGCCGGCTTTTACACAGCACTCAAGCTTGAAAAGCTACTGAGAAAAGGCGAAGCCGAGGTTACCCTGATTGACCCTCTTCCATACATGACCTACCAGCCATTCCTTCCAGAGGTTGTTGCCGGTTCTATTGAGGCACGTCACGCTGTGGTTTCACACCGTCGCCACCTTCTGAAGACCAATGTTGTGTCGGGCCGCGTTGTGGATGTTGACCACTCCAAAAAGTTTGCAACTGTTGAACTGTCAGGTGCGGGCAAGAAGAAGATTTCTTACGACCAAATCGTGGTTACCGCCGGCGCCGTGTCTCGCACTTTCCCAATCCCCGGGGTTGCCGAGAACGCTATTGGTTTGAAAAACATTGAAGAAGCCGTGGAAGTTCGCAACCGCATTCTTAGCAACTTCGATAAGGCTGCTAATCTTCCAGCCGGCCCGCAACGCGATCGTTTGCTCACATTCGTGGTTGTTGGTGGAGGTTTTGCCGGAATCGAAGCGTTTGGTGAAATGCGTTCGCTCGCTACCTACCTGCTTCGTTACTACCCAACTCTTACCTTCGATGCCATTCAGTTCCACCTAATTGAGGCCATGGATCGAATCATGCCGGAGGTGTCTAAGAAGACCTCGGAGTGGGTTATTGCAAATCTTGACCGCCGCGGTGCCAAGATTCACCTAAACACTCAGCTGCTCTCGGCAGTGAATGGAGTTGTGAAGCTTTCAACTGGTGAATCGTTCCCGTCTGACGTGATTGTTTGGACCGCCGGTGTGATGGCACACCCTTACGTTCGCAACACCGACTTCCCGGTTGACGCGCGAGGTCGCATTACCGCGAAGGCAACACTTCAGGTAGCCGATGGCGATGAAGTTGTGCCAGGAGCCTGGACCGCCGGCGACGTTTCGGCTGTTCCAGATCTGTCAGGTTTTGGTGTTGGTGGTTACTGCGTTCCAAATGCTCAGCATGCCGTGCGCCAGGCCAAACTGCTCTCCAAAAACATCGTGGCCCAACTTCGTGGCGAAGGAATCAAGGAATACTTCCACAAGCCGCTCGGCGCTGTGGCTGGTTTGGGTATCGGTATCGGTGTCTACCAGTGGAAGGGCCTTGCTATTAAGGGTCTCTTAGCCTGGTTTATGCACCGCGGTTACCACGGGCTAGCAGTTCCAACTTGGGAACGCAAGATTCGCGTCTTTGCAGGTTGGGTTTGGAACTTCTTCCTTCGCCGAGACATTGTTTCGAACTCGGCAATCAAGGGACCACGTCTCGAGTTCCAAACCTATGCATCTAAATCAGCGAAGAAGTAATGGGTTGGCTCCTTTAGCCCAATGGCAGAGGCAGACGACTTAAAATCGTCACAGTGTGGGTTCGAGTCCCACAAGGAGCACATGAAGAAAATTGTTTCAGCTGCACTTCTGGTTTTAGCTTTGAGCGGGTGCGCACCGACCCCACCGATGGCAGTTGCTTACGCGCTTCCCACCAACTGTGACATTCCAGACTTAGTTGCCCTCGACAAGGCATACGCGACGGTTGATCAAACCGCTGAAGGAATAACCGATTCCCGCGACTGCGCCATAGGTGTGCCCAATAGCGATGTTGGAGTTTTCTTTGGCTATTCGGTTCGCACCGATTCCCAATGGAAGGCCGTGACCGCGAAACTGGTTGACGAAGGCTATGAGCCTTGGGAATCTGGCTATGCGGATGCCGATGTTTGGCGTCTCGAAACCGGCAACGCTGACTCTGGCGCAAACTGCAGCATTAGCGGCCACATCGGTGGCATCAGCTTTTCGGTAACCGAGCCTTGGACGACTTGCGATGATAAGTGGAACAAGGAACTCGTTGGTTACATCCTGGATCACGCCAAAAGCCCATATTGAGAGTTCGCTGTGAGCATGCTGGGTATGGTGGCTAGATGTCCACGGTAATGCTTACGATTTAGTAGTGACGTAAACTGCGTCAAAAGGAGAATCATGGAAATCGTTTGGATCGTGCTGGCTGTAGCAGCCCTCGTAGGTATCTTCCTCTGGGCAACTTACAACGGACTAGTGGCTTTGAACACTCGCGTTGATGAAGCCTGGAGCGACATCACCATTCAGCTCAAGCGTCGTGCCGACCTAATCCCAAACCTCATCGAAACCGTGAAGGGTTATGCCACTCACGAACGTGAGCTATTCGAGAACGTAACCAAAGCCCGTGCCGCAACGGTGTCGCCAGATGTTTTGTCTAGCCCAGGTAAAGCCGCCAAGGCCGAAGGTGACCTTCAGAACACCCTAAAGAGCCTATTCATGGTGGCCGAGGCTTACCCTCAGCTTCAGGCAAACCAGAACTTC
>CAIJWY010000025.1 GCA_903824455.1 uncultured Micrococcales bacterium | reverse complement strand
GACTCTCAACACCGGTGAAACTCTTACCGTTGGGGGAATAACCTGTTTCGTCACCGATGTGACCGCTCGATGCGACAACAAGAAGGCAAACTTTATTGTGCTTGGCCCTGAAGTTTGGGCCAAAGGTTAGCTCTTAGCGATAAGCGTCAGCAAGCGCACTTCCGGATTGCAGAAAAGTCTTATTGGCGCAAAAATGGACGTACCTAAGCCGGCACAAACGTTTAGCCAAACTGCTTTGGAACCCACCCGGTGCTCACTAAGACCTTTGGCAAACTTCCTTGGCAAATCGCAATTGGTGATGATTGCGCCAAAATTTGGTAGACAAATTTGTCCACCGTGAGTGTGTCCGGCAAACACGAGTTCGGCTCCGTTGTTTCCAAACTCCCGAATTACTCTTAGGTATGGGGCGTGCGCCACACCAATGATCAAATCTTGAGAACCAAGTTCTGCTTTTTGACTTGGCAAATATTCAAAATCCGCCAGTTTGTCGTGCGGATCATCCAGCCCAAGAAATCCGATTCGATTGCCGGCGACGTTGAGAGTCGACGAGCGGTTGTTCAGGTTCTTCCACCCGTTCGCTTCAAAGGCGTCGGTGAGTTTCGCGGTGTCGATTAGTTCTTTATGGCTCGGCGTCGACGGTTTGTTTAGGTAGGTTAGGGGATTTCGCAACTCGGGCGAGTGGTAGTCGTTTGAGCCGTTAACGAAAACGCCTGGGCGCTTCATCAATTCGGCTAATGCTGTGAGGGTTGCACGAATTGCGTCTCGGTGGCCGAGGTTATCGCCGGTGTTCACCACCAGGTCTGGTTTTAGCTCGTAAAGTTTGCCGATCCAGGCTAGCTTTCGTTTTTGCCAAGGGGCTAGGTGAAGGTCGCTGATGTGAAGAATGCGAATCGGTTTCGAACCCTTAGCCAAAATTGCCAGCTCTTCGCGAACCACGGTGAATCGGTTTCTCTCCACCAGAACACCCCAGAGGGTTAGCAAAACAGCAAATGCCAGAAGCGCCAGCAGATAAAACATCTACTATGAGCCGCCGCAGAATAGTTCAATAATGCTGCCCGATTGTGTGGCAGCACCGGGAGCCGGTGAAGATCTGGTCACTTGTTCGGTTGGGTCACAGTTTCCTGGTTGGTTACCGCTGGAACCAACTGCCGAAAGTTGCGGGTTGCCGTTGGCGTCGTGCAAAATTCCAGCGAGATACGTTTGAATGTCAGTTACGGTTGGGCCGTGAGAAAGTAGGTCGCTAGGAACCACGACTGCTCCGCCCGAAGACAGGTAAATCTTCACGATGGTTCCCCTGGTGGTTGTGGTGCCAGCGGCAGGAACGGTATAGGCAACAGTTCCAGATGGCTTGTCGGAGAGTACTTGGGCAAGCATCACCTCGAAGTTCAACCCGTTTAGCTGCATCTGACTACTGGCTGAGGTTGGGTCAAATGTGGTTACGTTGGGAACAATAGCTCCGCTGGCGCCCGAGTAAACCGTTGGCACCGGGGCCATCGGGCCTGGTTGATAAATCTTGTTGGCGAGTTTCATCACGGTTCGCCAAACATCATGTCTGGCGTAGTAGGCACTCTTGCCGGCCGTTGACACTCTACCTAGGTGCACATCGCCCGATACGTTTCCCACCCATACCGTGGTGGAAACCTTACTGGAGTAACCGGTCATCCAAGACTGCACGGAACCATCGGTGGTTCCAGTTTTACCGGCGATGTCGAAACCATCTCCGGTATTGGATAGTCCCGCGGTTCCGCCCTTGATTACGCCACGCATGGCCTGGATGACCCCGGCCGCTACCTCCGGTGAGGTGGCTTGGGTGCAAGAGCTCTTCGGCACGACCATCTCTTCACCACTGGAGCGCTTTACCACCCGTTCGATCGAAATTGGCGTGCAAACCACACCACCGTTTGGAAGTGCTGCCTCCGCAACCGCCATGGTGAGCGGTGAAAGTTCGTTTACGCCAAGCACAGATGCCGGCACATACTGAAGCTCAGAACCATCGGCACGGTGCACTCCAAAAGCAAGCGCCGTGTCGCGAATGTCACAAAGATCTAGCTGCGACGCCATGCTCATAAAGGCAGTGTTAATCGACAGCGCCATTGCGGTTAGCACATTCGGATTGGTCGGCTCGTGGGCCGCCGAGTTCTTGGGTTTGTAGGCGCCGGCCCAGGCGCCGCAACGAGACGGCAGTTCGTTTGGTAGCCACTCGTGAATTCGACCATCGACCTTGTCGCCGAGGCGCTTACCTGCCTGTAGCCAAGCCGCCATGGTAAAAACTTTGTAGGCCGAACCGGTTTGGAATCCCGATGAGCCGCCGTAGTTTTTGTCCGAAGAAAAGTTCACCGAAGTGTGACCAACACCACCCGATGCAGTCTGGTCGAACACTCGGTTCTGGCTCATTGCTAGAACTTTGCCAGTGCCAACTTCAACCGAAACCGAAGCGGCTCCTAGTTTGTTCGGGTCGTCGACCGGAATGCGACTCTTGATGTATTTGTCGGTCTTGTTCTGCATGCTGATATTCATGGTGGAGTAGATCTCTAAGCCACCTCGGCGAAGGAGGTTCTGACGTTCTTCCAAGGTGTCACCGAACTCCGGGCTGTTACGAATCGTCCAAACCACGTAGTCGCAGAAAAATGCGGTGGCCTGACTTCCTTCGCAACCTTGGCTTAGTTTGGTCACATTAACTGTGATTGGGGAGTTCTTAGCT
>CAIJWY010000024.1 GCA_903824455.1 uncultured Micrococcales bacterium | reverse complement strand
GGCAAGCCAACACCGATGGCGCGGGACAAATAGACCTGCAACGTTTGGTAATTGAATCGCTACGCATGAAACCAGATCGGATTGCCGTTGGCGAGGTTCGCGGAGCAGAGCTGGTTCCGATGCTTCAGGCTCTGAACAGCGGGCACCGAGGCTCGGCTACAACCATCCACGCCAACCGCGCTGAAGACGTGCCAGCGCGTTTGATTGGCATCGGCTTACTGGGAGGCCTTTCTCCGGCAACCACTGCCCACCTGGCCGCCAGTGCCTTCGATCGAGTGATTGCACTTGGCTCCCGAACTCGCGGAATCAATATTTTGAACATTGCCGGCTTTGAACTATCTAAGGAATCAAAGTTAGTGACCCGAAATGATTTCTGAAGCCAAAACAATTCGGCAATACGCCGAACTGGTTAGAGCCGGTCATCGAATCCAAATCAAACCCGAACAGTTTTCAAAAACCACAGTGCAAGACCTCAATCAGATACTCGAGCTAACCGCTCAAGTTGGCGGGCAGCTGGCTTCAACCCTTGATCGTTTCGCCACGGTTCTGCTAACCCGAGAGCAAAACAAAACCGAACTAGAGCTGGCTGTCGCCGGACCAAAGGCCAGTAGTCGGCTGGTGATGTCGCTGCCGATTCTGGTGTTTGTAGGTTCGGGAATTGCCGGAATCCCAATTTTTGAAGTTTTGAGATCCCCGTCGATAGTTTGGCTCAGCCTACTGCTCGGTCTTTTACTGTTTTGGCTTGGAACCCGCTGGACCAACCGGCTCATGGCACTGGCGGAACCCCGCAACGAAGATCCGGGCATCACTCTCGAGCTTTTAGCGATAGCGGTGAAAGCCGGTCTTCCGTTGAGGTCGGCAGCCGAAACAGTTGGCGCCACCGATACCTCTGAACTACAACAGTTAGCCGCCGGATCGGGAATTGCACTCTACGAGCTGATAATCGAGCGAGCCAATTCGCTAAGACTCGACCAATTCAATCGAGACCGAATGCGAATCCAAAAAACATCGGTCTCGGTGCTATGGCCACTAGGGCTAACCGTGTTGCCCGCATTCGTTCTCATCGCGATAATCCCAGTGGGAGCAGCGCTAATTCAAAACAACTAAACCTTAGGGCTGGCCGGCAATCCGTAGTTCTCTCGGAACGAAGCGTGTGCATACTCCTTGCGGTACCGGCCCCGGTTCTGCAGCTCGGTGATTACGTCTTTGAAGCGCTCGACGCCCAAAGGCTGCACGTGGGCGTTCACGTTGAATCCGTCACCGACGTTGGTGTCTGACCAGTCCTCGATAATGTCGGCGATCTGCTCGGGAGTGCCAAAAATGGTGCGCTGCCCGCGGGTGAGGTTGTGGTGAACCAGCTGCTTCACGGTAAATCCGTTCGCCTGTGAAACACCCCCGATGTCGTCGCGTCGGTACTGGATAACCGAATCGTCGGTGGGAATTTTGTCGAACAGCTCCACTGGAAGTGGTTTGTTGGGGTCGAGCTCCTCGATTGGAAGACCCACCTGCCCAGCAAGCTGCAGGATCAGAAAGTTTAGATCCATCATTTCGTCGATCTCTGCCTTTAGAGCACGCGCCTTGGCGTCGCTCTCAGCCACCACTGCGTATAGGCCAGGACACACCAGAAGGTGATCCGGGTTGCGACCATAACCCTCCGCGTAGCCTTTCACCTCGGCATAGAACGCGCGGTCCTTGTCGAGGTTGGGTTGGGAGGTGAATAGAACGTCGGCGTACTTGGAGCCGAACTTGCGACTCTCCGGAGAGATGCCGGCCTGGAACATTAGCGGTCGTTCGCCCTCGTAGCGACCAGTCAGTTGCAGCACGCCTTTCGACTTGAAGTACTTTCCCTCATAGTCGATTGGGTGGGTTAGCGCCGGATCGATGTAGACATCGTTCTCCTTGTCGGCCACGATCGCGCTCTTAGGGAGCGAGTCCCACAGGGCAGTCACAATTTCAACGAACTCAGATGCCTTGGCGTAGCGCTCTTCGCGATCTAGCTTTGCGTCGGCGGACAGCCCCAGCGCATCAAGCATGTAGTCGTCCTGGCTGGTCACGATGTTCCAGCCAGCTCGGCCCTTGCTCACGTGGTGGAGAGTCGCCATCGCGCGCGCCACCAGGTACGGATGCCCTTGAAGCGATTGGGCAGTCGAGATCAGCCCGAGGTGCTTGGTGTGCATCGCGATTGCCGCCAGAGTCACTACCGGATCCAGACCTCGCCTCGGCTTGCGAAGGAAGCTCTTACCTAGTGCCGCCGGTGTATCGGGAAGGAAAATTGCGTCGAACTTCGCCTCTTCGGCGAGTTTGGCATAGGCGATCTGGTGGTCGATGTCATCGACGAGCCCCGTTGGGTCTTCGAAAGTCTTCCAGCCCGCATCGTGCCTTCCAGAAGTGTGGAAAATCAGGTTCAGACGAATCTGTTTTTTCATTCTGGAAAGCCTCCTATCCGGGGGATTAGCGCACCTCTTCGGGTCTAGTAAATTTTACGTTGGACCGCACCTGTAGTCAGGGATATCAGTGCGACGGCAGGTGCTTGAGTTATCCACCACTTTTGTATTTCTCCGAACGATTGACTTATTTATCGCTGAATAGAGACATGAAAAGTAAATTATTCAAGTCTGAAAATGGTTCCGCCACAGCCGAATACGCTATTGCCACGATGGCGGCGGTTGGCTTTGCCGGGTTGCTCGTAGTGATCATGCGCAGCGACGAGGTGAAACAGATTCTCTATGACCTCGTGATGAAAGCCCTAACCGTTGGAACTCCGTAGCGAGCGAGGAACGGTAACGGCAGAACTCGCAATTTCTCTTCCCGCAGTGCTCCTCATGCTTAGCTTTGCAATTCAAGCGCTCGCGGTGCAGGTGGATCGCATCACGCTGGCGGCAACCGCTGGGCAACTCGCCAGAGCCGCGGCCAGGGGAGAGCAGATACCCGAAGCCAAGACCGAGGGAAACCTAGTCTGCGTGGAGAAGACTCAAACCACGTTCTTCACCATCAAGGAAAAGCAGTGCGCTCGCCGCCTCGGTTTATAGATTCGAAAGGTTCTGGCACGGTTCTATCGTTGGCACTGGTGGCCATCATTTCAGCCCTACTTTTCGTGATGATTAATCTCACAAACCGGATTATCGATCAAGCCAGGCTTGATGCGCTTGCGGAAAACGCGGCAATTGCCGGTGCCGATTCCCTGCGAGGTCTAGCGGCTGGAGCCCCCTGCGATGTTGCTCGCGAATTGGTTTTGTCAGGGGCGGCTCGCATAATCTCATGTTCAACCAACAGCACCGATTTGC
>CAIJWY010000023.1 GCA_903824455.1 uncultured Micrococcales bacterium | reverse complement strand
TCAGATTTGAAAGCGGCACTAAAAGGCGCCGACGAGCTATACCTCGCAACCGATGAAGACCGCGAGGGAGAAGCCATTGCTTGGCACCTACTCGAGGTGCTAAAGCCAAAGGTTCCGGTCAAGCGAATGGTGTTCCACGAAATCACCAAGGAAGCCATCCAGGGAGCTCTCGAGCACACCCGCGCCCTCGACACCGACCTGGTTGAGGCTCAAGAGACCCGTCGAATTGTCGACCGACTTTACGGTTACGAGATTTCCCCGGTGCTTTGGCGCAAGATCAATCGTGGTCTTAGTGCCGGACGTGTGCAGTCGCCTGCAGTTCGCCTGGTGGTTGAGCGTGAGCGTGAGCGAATGGCTTTCGTTTCTGCTTCTTACTTCGACGTAAAAGCTTCATTTGATCCCAACACCGCCGGCGAACCAATTTTTGAAGCAAAACTTCAAACCGTTGATGGTCAGCGAATAGCCACTGGCGAGAACTTCAACGACAAGGGCCAACTGAGTGGCAACGTAATGTTGCTCGACTCGGCTGCGGCAGAAGCTTTAGCCGCAGCGGTGGGAGTTGCCGGCGTAAACATCGAAGTGGTTTCGGTTGAGGCGAAACCTTCAACGCGTCGCCCAGCGGCACCGTTCACCACCTCCACCCTGCAGCAAGAGGCTTCTCGCAAACTTCGCATGGGTGCCAAGCAAACCATGGATACCGCACAGGGACTATACCAAGAGGGTTACATCACCTACATGCGAACCGACTCGCCTACCCTTTCCGGTCAGGCGATTAGCGCAGCGAGATCTCAGGCAACCAAGATGTTTGGTGCCGAATATGTTTCCGATGCTCCACGTCTTTACTCAGGTAAGTCGAAGAACGCGCAGGAAGCGCACGAAGCTATTCGCCCAGCCGGAGAAGTGTTCAAGACTCCAGCCGAGCTTTCAACCTTGCTTCACGGACGTGCCTACGATCTCTACGAACTGATCTGGAAGCGAACCGTTGCATCGCAGATGCAAGACGCCAAGGTTTCAACCACCACCGCGAAGATCAAAGTGGGTCCCGTCAACGATGGTCGTACCGCCGAGTTCACCGCCAGTGGAACTGTGGTTACCTTCCGAGGGTTCCTAGCCGCCTATGAGGAGAGCCAAGATGAGTCGCGTAACCAAGACGAGGCAGCCGAGTCGAAACTGCCTAATCTTGCCGTGGGTCAGAAACTTTCTCTGGTCGAGGTAAACGCTAAAGACCACCAGACCTCGCCTCCACCTCGATACACCGAAGCATCCTTGGTGAAGGCTCTAGAAGAAGATGGCATTGGTCGTCCATCCACCTATGCCAGCATCATGTCGAACATCACCAATAAGGGCTATGTGACCAAGCGCGGCCAGGCTCTGGTTCCCGAATGGATTGCCTTCACCGTCATTCGTTTCTTGGAAGACAATTTCGGGAAAATGCTCGACTACAAATTCACGGCTTCGATGGAAGAGGATCTCGACCTTATCGCCGACGGCAAGTTGAACGCCAAAGAGTGGTTGAAGCACTTCTATTTCGGTGGGGATGATTTGGTCGGTTTGAAAGAAACCGCTGAAAACATTCTTGACCAAGACCCTCGTGCCATTAACTCCTACCCAATCACCGATGCCATAACTCTTCGCACCGGACAATACGGTCCTTATCTGGAAATCTTTGAAGCTCCTGGCAGCGAAGGAGCCGATCCTGAAACCGGTCGCCGCATTGTCAACATCCCCGAGGAGCTAACCCCCGACGAGCTAACCGCCACCAAGGCGCAGGAGCTGGTCGACGCTCCGGTAGTTACCGACCGCGTTTTGGGAGTTGATCCTGAATCAGGTTTTGAGGTTCTGTTTAAGGACGGACGCTACGGTCCATACGTGGTTCTAAACGACCCTGAAGCAGCCAAGCCAAAAACCGGTTCACTGTTCAAGTCGATGAGCCCAGCCTCAATCGATTTGGAAACTTCACTAAAACTTCTGTCGCTTCCTCGAATTGTTGGAGTTGACCCGGAAACGGGAAACCAGATCACCGCACAGAACGGTAAATTCGGCGCCTATCTGAAGAAAGGCACCGACTCTCGTTCTCTCGCCAGCGAAGAACAAATCTTTGAGATTGACCTCGCCGGCGCTTTGGAGCTCTATGCTCAGCCGAAATATGGCGGCCGACGCACGGCATCAACGCCGCTGCGCGAATTTGGTGAAGACCCTGCCTCTGGTGGACCCGTAGTCGCCAAGACCGGGCAGTTCGGACCATACGTTAGCGATGGTTTTGTGAACGCCACCGTTCCAAAGGATGACAATATTGAAGACATGTCACCAGATCGAGCATTCGAATTACTCATGGCTCGCCGTGAAAAACTCGGCCTAGAGCCTGGCCAAGCCCCGGCTAAGTCGAGCGGTCGCGGTGCCCGTAAAACCACCAAACGCGTGGTGAAGGCGAAGGGCAAGAAGTAGTGTTCATTTCGTTCGAAGGAATCGACGGGGTTGGTAAGTCAACCCAGATTCGTCTCGCCGAAGAGTATTTACG
>CAIJWY010000022.1 GCA_903824455.1 uncultured Micrococcales bacterium | reverse complement strand
GCTGCTAAATTTGCTTGACATCCTTGTTCCTTTCAGTGCCTTTAGGGAACGCGCTCGCGCACGTCTTATTGGGAATGTTACCTGAAAGCGGTTTCACGTGAAAGCGATTTCACGAATTAACCGGAACGTTACTGAATCTTTATAATTACTTCACCGACGCCATTTATAGAAGAAACCCGAACAAAATCGATTTTCATTTCGGCATCATTTAGGTTCGGATCGATGTCACCGGTGAATCCGCCGCCCATTGCCAGGTTGGTGATGATGTAGAACGGGTGATCAAAAACCCACTCGTGAGGCGCCACATCGGCTCGAATCTTTCGCGAAAATGGCACGCCGTCGAAAAGCCAGGTAATCGAGTCGGGGAGCCATTCCACCGCGAAGGTGTGAAAGTCATTGTTCATCGAAACCGGAGTTCGCCACTCTTTGCCGCAACCGAACTCACCCGAATAACCAGGGCCATGCAAAGTTGCAACCAGGTTTCCGGAATCTTTTCCGCGGGCTTCCAAGATGTCGATCTCGCCACAGAATGGCCAGGTCACTTCGTCGAGGTTGGTTCCAAGCATCCAGAAAGCCGGCCAGGTTCCAACGCCGGTTGGAATTTGAACTCTCGCTTCGATTAGCCCGTAAAGAACTTCGACCTTGTTCTTGGTGGTGAGCTTTGCGCTGAGCCACTCGGCCGCTTCACCGTAGTAGGCGGGATAAGCATCTGGGTTGGTGTTTCTGGTGGCGGAAATGATCAGCTCGGAGTTGCCGCTGAGTTTCGCCTGTTCTTCCAGATACCACTCACGCTCTTGGTTGCCCCAGCCGGGTATTCCGGCAGAAGTGCCGTCGCCAAGATCGAAGTTCCAGAACTTGGGATTTACCGAAGCTCCTCGGTCGCCTTCAAAATCGTCAGACCAAAGAAGTTTTGTCTCGCCCAAAGTTCTTACTTACCGGCAGCGATTGCGCTCGATGTTCCCGACATTGTTCCCTGACCATTCAATGAGTAGTAGCGAATGTAGTCAACGGTCATTTGGGCGCTGTTCAAATCTGGGTCGATGTCGCCAGCGAACCAGCCACCGGCAGCCACGTTCAAGATCATGAACATTGGCTTATTGAATACGTAGCTGTGATTGCCAACCACGCTTGGAGTAACAGTGTGATAGACCTTGCCATCAACCGACCACACCATTTTGTTGTAGGTCCAGTCGAGAGCGTAGATGTGGTAACCGGAACCTAAGCGACTCGAGAGAGTCTTGGTATTCACAATGCCATCGCCACCCGAGTAGCCCGGACCATGGGCGGTGCCGTGAACCGTATAGGGTTCGGACCCCTTGGTTTCCATGATGTCTACCTCGCCGCAGTTGGGCCAAGCGTTTGAACTTATGTCTGATCCGAGCAGCCAGAAGGCCGGCCAGGTGCCATCGCCAACCGGAACCTTGATGCGCGCTTCGAGGCGACCGTACTTGAAGTTAAGTTTTCCCTTGGTTTGAATTCGAGCGCTTTCGAATTCACAGGCGTTCCCAACCGTGTCGATCGGGCAAGTTTCGTTAAGGTCGTCGGGGTTATAAGGAATGCGCTTTAGCTTGAGAGCCAGCTGACCCGTTCCAGTGAGCGTTGCGTTGTGGTCGGTGTAGGCCTGGTGCTCGTTGTTGCCCCAACCGCCTCCGCCCATGTCGTAACTAAAAATCTTGGAGTTCGGTTTGGTGCCGCTCTTGCCGGTGAACTCTTGTTTCCAAAGCAGCTTCTTGCTGACGGTTGCCTGCTTGGGTGAGGTTGTTACACCCTGTGAGGCAGAGCTCTGCGCAGTGATCAATGCAGCGGCAGCGAGCGCGATGGCTGCGAGTTTGAATGCCTTGGTCGTGCTGTTCATCAGCTTCTCTCTTTTGCTCACTGTAGCCTTTTTCGGCTTTTCGTTTGCAGTAACGATTCGGTAACAACGGGGGTTATTCTGAAAAACGGATTTGCTATGAAACCGCTTTCACAGAGAATAGTAACATCGTGAAACCGATTTCACGATATCAGCATTATAAAGTTGGTTCTTGGGTGCCGACGCACATCGGCACCCAAGATCTCACAATAGGAGCTATTAATGAACCGCAAAATTTCGATTAGAAGTGCCATGGCACTTCTTGTAGTAGCCAGCCTCACTCTAATTGGAATTCAGCCGGCGCAAGCTGCCAAGACCCAGGTAACCATCTGGTCATTCGGAAACGTTATTGAGCCATGGGGCGAAACCGAATACGAACGCCTCAACCCAACCATCGATCTAAAGATAAAGAAGAACTCGATGGACGCCAACCACCAGTCTCTAATTACAGCGTTCAAAGCCAACACCACACCAGACATCGCTGCCATTGAAGTTTCATACTCTGGATTCTTCCGAAACTACCCTAAGTACTTCACCAATTTGAGCGGGCTCGTGCCAGAAAACGACTACCTCGATTGGCGCTGGGCGCAGGGTGTTGCGAAAGACGGAAAAGTAATCGGAATTCCTACCGACGTGGGTGGCCTGCAGGTTGCTTACCGCAAAGACCTTTTCGCCAAGCACGGCCTTCCAACCGATCGTGCAGCCGTTGGTGCCTTATGGCCAACTTGGCAGGCATTTATTAACACCGGAAAAACTTACGTATCGAAGTTGACCACCGCCGAAAAGGCTTCTTGCAAGACCAAGAAGGTTTGCTACGGCTTCATTGATAACGCTGGAACCATGTATCCGGCAATCTTGAACCAGGGAACGAAGAAGTACTACGAGACCAATGGCACCCTAATCTACGAAAACAACGCCATAGTGAAGACAGCATTCACCACCACGGCAACCGCGTTGAACTCTGGCATCAGCACCCGCATCAACCAGTTCACCTCAGACTGGAACGCCGGAATGATGAAGGGCATTTTCGCAACCGTGTTAGCACCAGCCTGGATGCTCGACTACATTAAGCAGCAGGCCAAGAGCACCTCGGGTAAGTGGGATGTTGCCGACCTACCCGGCGGCGGAGGAAACCTAGGCGGAAGCCAACTTTCCGTTCCAATTGCAGCTAAGCACCCGGTTGAAGCCAAAAACTTCATCAAGTGGTACCTATCGAAAGAGATTCAGCTAGAGATCTTCAAGCGCTACGGCCTGTTCCCATCGGCATCTGCGCTCTACAACAACACCGCTCTAACCGGATATAAAGACAAGTTCTTTAGCAACGCACCAATCGGACAGATCTACGTAACCGGTGCCCGCCAGCTTCGACCAATTTACGAAGGTAAGAACCAGCGAGCCATCGACAACTACTTCGGGCAGGCGCTAGCCAAGGTTGCGGTAGGAAAGATGACGGCTTCGGCTGCCTGGGCCGACGCGATAGGCCAAATCAAAAAGAACATTAGGGACTAAATTCTCTTATGTCTAACGCTGCTAACTCGTTGGCCGCGCCTAAAAAACGCAAGCCAACCAATATCTTCAAGTCTGATAACCCGAATCAGCCACAGAAGCCAAAACGCACCAAGCGCTCGGATCGCCGCAAGGCAACCGAAAACGGCATAAAGGCGCTAAACCCAAACTGGGGTTACGCGTTCGTGGCACCGTTCTTTGTGATGTTCGTAATCTTCGGCCTAGCACCGGTTATCTACTCGATTTGGATTGCCTTCTACAATTGGGATCCACTGGGCGATGAGCAGCAGTTCTATGGCTTTACCAACTTCACCGACCTAATCGTGGATGAGAATTTCTGGATTGCTCTCAGGAACACCTTCAGCATCTGGTTCTTCTCAACCCTGCCTCAGATGATCATGGCGATTGGTTTGGCAAGCATCTTGCGCAATCCTCGCCTCAAGGGTGCCACCTTCTGGCGAACCATTTTGTTGGTGCCAAACATTACCTCGGTGCTGGCAATCGCCATTGTGTTCGGTCAGCTTTTCGGCCGCGACTTTGGTCTCGTGAACCTTGCTCTTACCTATTTGGGCATGCCTTCGCACATCGACTGGATTGCTGAACCACTGCCAAGCCACATCGCTATCGCCACCATGATCACCTGGCGTTGGCTGGGTTATAACTCACTCATCTTCTTGGCATCGATGCTGGCAATTCCCGCCTACCTATATGAATCGGCCGATCTCGACGGAGCAACCAAGTGGCAGCAGTTCCGCTACATCACTCTTCCGCAACTCCGTAACACCATTACCTTCGTGCTAATCGTGGGAACCATCGGTGGCCTTCAGGTGTTCGCTGAGCCATTGACTCTTGGAGGAAACTTCTCCGGTGGAGACAGCCGTCAGTTCTCAACGCTGACGCTTTACCTATATGAGCAAGCCTTCGTGAACAACCGTTGGGGTTACGCTGCAGCCGTTGGTATTTTCATCACCATCATCGTGATTATCATCTCCGCAATTAACTTCGCGATTACCAGAAGAATTTCGAGTGAGGACAACGACAAATGAGCACCTTAGATTTGGGTGAAGTAGTAGTCAAGGCGCCGAAGCGTAAGGTTCCGCGCTGGCGCAAGATGTCGCCGCTTT
>CAIJWY010000021.1 GCA_903824455.1 uncultured Micrococcales bacterium | reverse complement strand
TCGCTCATACCGCCGTCGACCGAAACGTATTTGCGAACTTGACCGTCGCTAAGTTTTACATCTTTCACGGTGCCCACGCTGTAAAGAGTGACTCCGGCGCGGCCAACGATGGCGCGTCCTGGCTCAAAGGCAAGCTTCGGCACCGGGATACCTTCGCTCGCACAAGCTTTTGCAACGGCGTCAACGATTTCTTCGGCCATGGCTTCAACGCCAGGTGCATGGTCGCCTTCGTTGTAATCGATACCGAAGCCGCCGCCGAGATTCAACTGCGGCACCGGGCCGGTTTTGAGTAGCTCGGCGTGTAATTTGACCAAACGCTTCGCCGCTTCGGCAAAACCGGCGGTTTCAAAAATCTGGGAACCGATGTGCGAATGTAGCCCCAGAAAATCGAGGTGGTTCAGAGAGCGAATCTTGGCAACCAGGGCTGGAACATCTTCGATTGCGATTCCAAATTTTTGGTCTTCGCGAGCGGTAGCCAAGAATTCGTGAGTTTCGGCGTGAACTCCGGTGTTCACTCGAATTCGCACCGGCTGCACTCGATCTTGGGCTCCCGCTGTAGCGGCAATCCGCTCAATCTCGATTTCGCTGTCGATGACGATGGCGCCAACCCCGGCCGAAACAGCGCGTCCAATCTCAGCTGCCGACTTGTTGTTACCGTGTAAACCAATTCGCTTCGGATCGATTCCAGCCGCGAGCGCGATTGCCAACTCACCACCGCTCGAAACATCGATGTTTAACCCCAGACGATCGATCCAGCGCACCACTTCGCTAGATAGAAATGCTTTGCCGGCATAGTAAACGGTTGCTTCCGAACCAATTTTCTTGGCCGCATCGTCGAGCGCCTTGCGAACGGCTTCGGCGCTGTTCTCAAATTCGGTCTGGTCGATAACGTAGAGCGGAGTTCCGAACTGAGCGGTTAGGTCGCTGACCGGAACTCCTCCAAAAAGCACTTCGCCATCATTGTCGCGAGCGGCGCTAGCAGGCCAGATTCGCTCCACCAAAAGGTTGTTGTCTTTAGGTTCGGTAAGCCAGGTTGGCTTCATCTGTTCTGACGTCATCACATACGCTCCGGAGCGCTGACACCAAGTATTCCTAGACCGTTGCGCAAAACGATCGAGGTGGCTTCGTTCAACCAAAGACGGGTGCGGTGAACAGTTTCAACTTCAGCCCCGGCCAGCGGTGTAACTCGGCAATTGTCATACCAGCGGTGGTAGGAACCAGCCACTTCCTCTAAATGGCGAGCTACGCGGTGAGGCGAGCGCTCTTCAGCGGCGTGAGCGAGGATGCGAGGGAACTCTGCCAGCTTGGCGATTAGCTCTTCCTCGGTAACATGCTCCAACATTTCTGGCACAAACTCGCTTCGATCAACGCCGAATGAGGCTGCGTTAGCCGCCACCTGACGGGTGCGAGCGTGAGCGTACTGAACATAGAAGACCGGGTTGTCGTTGGTCTTCTTTTCGAGCACCGACAGGTCAATGTCGAGCGACGAATTGATTGACGAGCGAACCAGAGCGTAACGTGCCGCGTCAACTCCGACCACATCGACCAAATCTTCAAGCGTGACCACCGTTCCGGCACGTTTCGACATTCGAACTGGTTCACCATCGCGAACCAGGTTAACCATTTGACCAATCAAAATCTCTAGGTTGACTCCAGGCTCATCACCGAATGCGGCACACATGGCCATCATTCGCGGCACATAGCCGTGGTGGTCTGCGCCGAGGATGTAAATGCAGCGGTCGAAACCGCGAGAACGCTTATCTAGGTAGTAGGCCAAGTCGCCGGCGATGTAGGCGGCTTCGCCGTCGCTCTTTAGAACAACTCGGTCGCGGTCGTCGCCGAAGGTGGTGGTGCGAAGCCAAAGCGCTCCGTCTTCTTCAAACATGTGACCGGCAGCCTTGAGACGTTCAACTGCCCTTTCCACTGCACCGGACTCGTAGAGCGAGTTCTCGTGGAAGAAGACGTCGAAGTCGACACCGAATTCATGAAGCGACGAACGAATCTCCTGAAACATGAGCTCCACGCCCTCAGCGCGGAAGGCTTCCTGAGCCTGCGCTTCCGGAAGATTCAAAACATCCACGGCGGTTCCAGCCAAAACCTGCTTCGCGATTTCGTCGATGTAGGCACCGGCATAACCGTCTTCAGGGATCTCCACTCCACGAGCCCTGGCTAGAAGCGAACGAGCAAAACGGTCGATCTGAGCACCGTGGTCGTTGAAGTAATACTCGCGAGTTACTTCGGCCCCTTGCGATTGCAGGATACGGGCAAGCGAATCTCCAACCGCCGCCCAACGAGTTGAGCCAAGGTGAACCGGACCGGTTGGGTTGGCCGAAACAAACTCGAGGTTTATCTTCTGCCCCGAAAAAGCATCGCCAAGCCCATAGTGCTTATCTGCTTCAACAATCTGTTTGGCGACTTCACCGGCTAGACCGGCGTTCAGAGTGATATTGATGAAACCTGGTCCGGCGATGTCAACCTTGGAAACGCCATCGATTGCTTCCAAAGCCTTGGCCACATGTTCGGCCAAATCGCGCGGTTTCAAACCGAACTGGGCTGCAAACTGCAAAGCGAGGTTGGTGGCCCAATCCCCGTGATCTCGATTTCTCGGACGTTCCACAACCACTTCGGTCGGGAGAACGCCGGTTGCCAAAATCTGGTCGTCCTGAAGTTGGCGCAAAATGGCGACCAGGGCTGCGGATAGCGCTTCTGGAGTCACGATTTAGCCTTGCTTTTTTGACGAACGGGGAATCGTTCAATCATACCAAAGCGAGCCAACTGGTAGTCTGGAAGCACCCCCAAGCCCCTATAGCTCAGGGGATAGAGCGTTGCCCTCCGAAGGCGAAAGCGCAGGTTCGAGTCCTGCTAGGGGCACATGTTGGAATATCTAAATCCCGAGTACCTACTGCAAACTTTTGGGCAGTTGTTCTTCGCTATTGCCTGTCTAATGATTTTTGCCGAGACCGGTCTACTTGCTGGCTTTTTCCTGCCGGGAGACTCGCTGCTCTTCGCACTCGGTTTGTTCATTGCCACCGGCCAAATTGATGTGCCATTGTGGTTGGCCGTAACCCTGTTGGCGATTTCGGCGTTCGCTGGCGATCAAACCGGCTACTGGATTGGACGAAAGTTGGGTCCAGCCGTCTTCAACAAGCCGAAATCAAAACTTTTCAAACCGGAGAATGTTGAAGCCGCCCACAGATTTTTCGAACGCTACGGTTCCCGAGCTGTGATTTTGGCTCACTTCGTTCCAATAATGCGAACCTTCATCCCGGTGTCCGCCGGCATCGCGAAACTGGAGTGGCGAAAATACACTCTTTACAACCTGATTGGAATCACAGCCTGGGCAGTTGGGGTAACCCTGCTCGGTGCAGCACTTGGAACCAATGAATGGGTGCGCCACAACCTCGAACTGGTGCTAATTGGTTTTGTTGTAATTTCATTTATCCCAATTGCCATAGAAGTTTTGCGCAACTGGAAAAAGCGCTAAGCGTTCAAATAGGCAATAAGTTGGCCAACCGCTTGGGCCCGGTGGCTGAGTGCGTTCTTGATTTCCGGCTCAAGCTCGGCCGAGGTTAGCTCGAAACCGGCTGGGATAAAAACTGGGTCATAACCATGGCCGTTTGTGCCGCGCTCTTCGGTGGCAATCGAACCAGACCAAAACCCGGTGAACGAAATCTCATCCTCGCCGTCAACTAAAGCAATGGTGCAAATGAAAGCCGCGGCCCGATGCTCGGCCTTGACATCTTTCAACTGCGATAAAAGCAATCGACGGTTAGCAACGTTGTCGCGACCACCGGCCCAACCTGCCGAAAAAATTCCTGGAGCGCCTCCAAGGATATCCACCGCAACACCTGAGTCGTCGGCGATGGCTGGAAGTCCAGTGTGCTTGGCCGCAGCCCTGGCCTTGATGAGCGCGTTTTCCAAATAGGAAACGCCATCTTCAACCGGCTCAGGGCCGTCGTAGCCAACCAGTTCCAGATTTGGAACCGCAGGTTCCAAGATTGCGCGCAACTCGGCAAGTTTTCCCTGGTTGTGACTGGCCAGAACGAGTTTCAATTAGGCCAGCGCCTCTGCCTGAATCTTGGTGAGGTCGGCGCAACCCTTCAAGGCCAAATCAAGTAAACGGTTTAGTTCGTCGCGGTCGAACGGAACTCCTTCAGCGGTCCCCTGAACCTCAACAAACTTGCCGCTGCCGGTGACCACAACGTTCATGTCGGTTTCGGCGCGAACATCTTCAACATAGGCCAAGTCGAGCTGCGGCACGCCGTCGATGATTCCAACTGAAATTGCAGCAACGCTGTCGGTTAGCGGGTTTGATTTGGCGGGAATGTGCCCGTGCTTTTTACCCCAGTTGATGGCATCGACCAAAGCGATGTAGGCGCCGGTAATGCTGGCGGTTCTGGTTCCGCCGTCGGCCTGTAGAACGTCGCAGTCGATCACGATGGTGTTTTCACCGAGAGCCTTCACATCGACGATGGCGCGCAAACTGCGACCAATCAGGCGCGAGATTTCGTGGGTGCGGCCACCGATCTTGCCTTTCACCGATTCACGGTCGGAGCGAGTGTGAGTGGCTCTGGGAAGCATCGAGTACTCAGCGGTAACCCAACCCTCGCCTTTGCCAACCTTCCAGCGAGGAACCCCAGCCGTGAACGACGCGGTGCAAAGCACCTTGGTTCCACCAAACGAAATGAGTGCGCTTCCCTCGGCATGGTCGCTCCAACCGCGGTGAACGGTAACTTCTCTTAGATCGTCGTTATTGCGACCATCGGCACGGTTGCCCATTTTTCTCCTATAACGACTCGACGCGAATAACCTCGGGGCCGAGGAATCGTCGAGCCAACTTTTCAAAAGACTTAGTTTCGCCGGTTGCCTGGAAACGGTAATTCGGTGGCTCGGCGGCTGTGCGAAGCAAGTGATTGGCATTTAGGGTTCGGTAAACATCCTTGGCGGTTTCCTCCGCACTCGAAACCAAAGTCACGCCGTCGCCCATCACATAGCTGATGGCACCGGTGAGTAGCGGGTAGTGGGTGCAACCGAGAACTAGGGTGTCTACTCCAGCCTCGCGAATCGGAGCCAAATACTCTTCGGTAACTTTCAAAAGTTCCGGTCCAGAAGTGATTCCGCGTTCCACAAAGTCAACAAACTTTGGGCAGGCCGTGGCGGTGATTTCAATGTCTACTGCAGCAGCAAATGCATCCTCGTAGGCTCTCGATGAAACAGTGGCCTGAGTTCCAATCACGCCAACTCGGTTGTTTCGAGTTGAGGCAACAGCACGTCGCACCGCCGGTTGAATAACCTCAACCACTGGTATGCCGCGACCCTCGGTATAACGTTCGCGCGCGTCGCGAAGCACCGCGGCGGATGCCGAATTGCAGGCGATAACCAAAAGCTTGACGCCCTCATCCGCCAGGCGATCCATAACTTCAAGAGCTAGTCGTCGCACTTCTTCGATGCTCTTTGGTCCGTAGGGGCTATTGGCAGTGTCGCCAACATAAATGATCGATTCGTTTGGCAACTGGTCAATTATCGCTCGAGCCACGGTCAAACCGCCCACACCTGAGTCGAAAATACCTATCGGAGCATCATTCACGTTTTCAAGTCTAGTTAGCGGTGCCAGACCTAGTCGGTAGGCTGGTTAGGTGCAGAAATCCACCGCGCTACTAACCGACCGTTATGAACTAACG
>CAIJWY010000020.1 GCA_903824455.1 uncultured Micrococcales bacterium | reverse complement strand
GACTTTGGCCAAAGGTTATCGGTCGGTAGCAGTAGTTGGGCATCACTTCTCAGAGCCGTGCGCCTCAGATCAGCCGGCAATGCGGGCGAGTATCTTGGCAACCACCTTTCGTAAGCGGCAGCCAATTCGGCACTGGTTAGGCCGGCTTCAGCTTTTAGATTCTTGGTAAGCACTTTCTCAAGGGATCCCACGATGCCCAGCTCGGCCCTAAGAATGCCAGAAATGCGGTCCCCTGGCTCAACCAGCGCGTTCCAGACCAGAGTTGCATTCAAGACTTCGTCGTCGGTTTCGGCAAAGCAACTGCGAATTCCGGTGGCGTTCAAAGTTCCGAACCCCGATAGAAGGCGGCCAACGAAATATCTTCGAGGTTTGGGGTGTTTCTGCCCGTTAGGTCGGCAATGCTCCAAGCGAGCTTTAGGCATCGGTCATAACCACGCATTGAGATGAGTCTTTGGTCAAGTGCGTAGTCGAGCTGCTTGGTAATTGATTTTGAAAGCCTCAGTTCTCTGCGGAGATACGAACCAGCAACTTCCGAGTTCAACAACCACGGTGTGCCCTTTAATCTTTCCGAGGAAGCCGCGCGAGCCTGGGTCACTTGCAGTTGTAGATCGGAAGATCTTTCTCCAGCGCTTGGATGTTGGGCGGTAACCAAAGCGGCATTCACCGGATTTAGTTGAATACGAAGGTCAATCCGATCGCTAAGCGGTCCGGAGATTTTGGCCAGATACCGCATCCTCGAACTGGAACTGCAGGTGCAATCCTTGCCGCTGCCAACGGCGAATCCGCATGGGCATGGATTGGCCGCCAACACCAACTGGAACTTAGCCGGAAATACCGCCTGACCGCTAGCCCGGCTAATAGTTATTTGACCCGACTCAAGTGGCTGTCGCAATGCTTCTAAAACCGGAGATTGGAATTCGGGAGCCTCGTCGAGAAATAGCACTCCACGATGCGCTAGCGAGATGAGTCCGGGTTTTGGTTGGGCTGAGCCGCCGCCAACCATGGAAGCCAGAGACGCGGTGTGATGGGGCGATTGAATTGGCGGTAGTTCTGAGTATTCGAAAGGATTTTGCTTTGATAGAGAACGTATTGCACCCACTTCGATTGCTTGGTCTTCGCTGAGCCTTGGCAGAATCCCAGGCAATCGAGAAGCCAGCATGGTTTTGCCGGCTCCCGGTGGTCCAACCATTAAGACATGATGGCCTCCAACCGCAGCCAACTTCATGGCTGAAACCGCATCTTCTTGACCAACCACCTCTGAGAAGCAGCCAATTTCATTTTTGGCAATCTCTGTCTCAAAACTTCTCGGCTCTGCTGCGATTACTGGAACTTCCACCCCCAGGTCGGCAACCAGCTGGGTTAGGTGGTCGTAACCAACTACCGTGACCCCCGAAATGCGATGCACCTCGCCGAGGTTTGCTGCCGGAATTACCACTTTCGAGATTCCCAGTTGTTTGGCGGCTACCACGGCCGCCAAAACACCTAGCACTGGTTTGATACGACCGTCGAGTGCTAGCTCGCCAAAAAACACCGTTCCCTCAACGCGAGAACTAGCGAAGTATCCCGAAGCGGCGAGCACTGAAACCGCAATTGAAAGATCAAAACTTGAACCCTGTTTGGGAACCGAGGCTGGTGAAAGATTCACCGTTATGCGGCGACCAGGAAGCGGCAGTTTCGAATTTGTTGCAGCTGCTCTAACTCTGGCGGCTGCCTCGTTAATGGAAGCGTCTGGAAGCCCAACCAACACAAAGGCTGGAAGGTTACTTGAAATGTCGGTTTCAACCTCGATGATTCGACCGGCGAGACCAAACAGGCTGACGGAAAGAGCTTTAGCGAGCATTCTCTAAAACACCTGCTTCAAGTGTTCCAGCTCAACTTTTCCTCGGCTTACCAAAACCGACACCGCATCGATACGTACATCGATTCCGGTTAGCTGCCTAGAAGCACACCAAGCGTTGACCAGTTTCCGTAGTCTCCCAAGTTTGATTTCGGTAATCGCTTCAAGCGGGCTACCAAATCCCAGCCCATTTCGGGTTTTCACCTCAACAAACACGTAGCGAGAGTCGTCTCGCATGATGAGATCAATTTCGCCGATGGAGCAACGCCAATTGCGTTCAATGAATTCGTAGCCGAGTGATTGCAAATACTGCCCGGCAACTCGCTCGCCATAAAGGCCGAGAACGTGTTTGCGATTTGGTGGTGACGGCATTGGATAACAATGCGACAAAACTTATGTTCGAAACGAACTGAATCGTTTCTGTGGAAAACTATTCGCCTACTGCGAGTTCCTTTGGAATCTCGTAAGCCTTACCGCTTAGCTCTTCCACGTTCACGTCCTTGAAGGTGAGAACCCGAACCGATGACACAAAACGGTCGGTGCGGTAAATATCCCACACCCAAACATCTTTCATCTCTAGCTCGAAGTAGAAATCGTTTCCAGCATCAACACGGTTCAGTGTGACTTCGTTCGCCAGATAAAAGCGACGCTCGGTCTCAATCACAAATTTGAAAGTGTCAACCAAATCGCGGTATTCGCGGTAAAGCGCCAACTCGGCATTTCGCTCGTAGTCTTCGAAGTCGTTCTCGTCCATGGCCCTGATTCTATTCCGTGATAACTACTACTATTCACCGCTGAGGATTTTTGTGAGCCACGACACGCGATGAACTACACTCGGACCTAAACGTCGCACTGCCTCGATGTGAGCCGCCGAAGCGTAGCCTTTGTGCCCTTCGAGGAGATATTCGGGGTAACTCTCCGCTAAGTGAACCATGTGACGATCTCTGGTTACCTTGGCTAGACAGGCTGCCGCGGCCACAGCCACGCAGTCACGGTCGGCTTTCGCCCGAACCGTTACTGGAATTCGCGAAACCACGGAATCAAGCCAGTTGTGGGTACCGTCCAATAGCAGATGAACCTGTCCGTCGGCAATTGCTTGGCGTATGGTTGGGTTTTCGTTTAGCTGTTCAAGTGCCTTCAATGCAGCTTGGGCAAGCGACCAAACTATTCCGTTTAGATCGATTTGCTCGGCCTCGATAAAACCAACCGCGTAACCCGGCTGCCAGGTCGATAGCTCGGAGAAAACCGCCTCGCGGTTGCGTTCCGTCATTAGCTTGGAGTCTTGTAATTTTGCTGGGACTTTGGATTCGTCGAGGGTTTGCAAGTCTAGAACGAAGGCACCAACGGCAACCGGTCCGGCAATAGCTCCGCGACCAACTTCGTCGATACCGATGATGTAGCGAGCCGGTGAGAGGCTTCGCTCAACGTCAGTTGTTGGGAACTGACTTGAAGACATCGGGGTAATTGTCTAACCATTTCCAGTGCGTCTGTGGCCAACTGACCACAAAGGCCCGCCCGACGATAAATTTCTTGTTTACGAAACCCTTGTTCGGGAGATCACCGTGAAAACGGGAGTCTTCGGAATTACCGCGGTTATCTCCCATCATCCAGTAAGAATCGGCCGGAATGATTACGTCGAACTGCTTCGTGGATGGCTTAGAACCTGGAGAAAGATAAGGCTCGGTTATCTCAACGCCGTTGATGGTTAACTTTTCACTAAGTGAACAGCAGACGACGTGGTCTCCCGGCTTACCGACGATGCGCTTAACCAGGTGCTGAGAGGAGTCTGGTGCGATTAAACCAAAGGCTGATAGGAAGAATTCAACGCCCTGCTCAACAATTGGCTTTGCTTTTGCCGGTTCCAGAGAACCTAACCAACCGCCGGGGTCCCTGAACACAACCACATCTCCGCGCTCGGGAGCAATCACATTGGGAACCAGTTCGTTTACAAAAATCCGGTCATTGATTTGGAGTGTCTCCAGCATCGAGCCAGACGGGATGAAGAATGAACGCAAAAGAAAAGTTTTGATCAGCAGGCTGAGAATCAGAGCCGCTCCAACCACGGAGAGGACGTCGATGAAAAAGGCTACGAAAACGTTTTTCTGAGAACGGCGCAAAAAACGCCCCAAAGCCGTTTTCGCCTCGGGACGTTCTTTGGTCATAAAACTTAGTTCTTGCCAGGCACGTTGCCGCGCTTTTCGCGGATCTTTGCCTTTTTGCCACGAAGATCGCGCATGTAATAAAGCTTCGCACGACGAACATCGCCACGCTGAACAACTTCGATTGATTCGATTACTGGTGAGTGAAGTGGGAAGGTACGCTCTACTCCAAAGCCACCCGAGTCTTTACGAACGGTGAAGGTTTCGCGGATGCCGTGGCCGGAACGACGGATTGCGTAACCCTGGAAAGCCTGAACACGGCTGCGGTTACCTTCGGTGATGTTTACGTTTACCTTTACGGTGTCACCAACGCGGAAGTCCGGAATATCGGAACGTAGGTTTGGCGCGTCAACGCCATCGAGAATATGCATTTGTAAATCGCTCTCTGTTTTCGCACGCAGGTCAAAAACGAATGTGGTTTGTATAAAAGCTCACCTGCTCCCCTGCGGCAGAGACTACAAGAGGTAAGCAACCTGTCTATTCTGCCACACGAGCGGCCTTAAGCGCTAGTCGCTAAGTAGATCGGGTCGCACGGCTTTGGTTCGTTCAACCTGCTG
>CAIJWY010000019.1 GCA_903824455.1 uncultured Micrococcales bacterium | reverse complement strand
TCTTTGAACTTGAAATTGAAGTTTGGTTTGGTTCCAACTTCTCGCAACACCTCAAAGTCGTCTTCGCCACCGGCAGGAACACCTTCGAGAACTATGTTTTCGATCTTCCACAAGATTTCGTCTAGCTTGGCTGCCGATTCGGTTGATTTAGCATCTGCGGCCTTAACCTTTGCGGAGAGCTCTTGGGCAGAGGCAACTAGGGCTGCTTTCTCGTCTTTAGGAGCGGTAGCAACTGTTTTTGAATGTGCGTTCTGTTCGGCACGAAGCGCTTCGAACGACGCTAGGTCGGCTCGCCAGTTGGAGTCTGCTTTGGCGGCTTGGTCGACCAGTTCTTCGCTGGCACCGCGAGCGCGTTGAGAGGCCTTGATGGCGTCAGGGTTCTCGCGAAGAAGATTTAGGTCGATCACGAGGTCAAGTCTATTTGGCTCTGGCTACGAAAGGGCCTCAGTGTGGTCTTTGATCCATGAAGCCATCTGCTCTAAATTCATGGCATCTGTTGCTACGGCAAGAACGAATTCAAAGGCGTCTTCGGTCTTTGCATTCACCGTCTTTCCGTTGATTTCAAAAAAAGCGTTGAGATCGATCCAAGAAGATCGTTTATTGCCGTCGATCATTGGGTGATTTTTGATGATCGAGTGCATTAGTGCTGCACCTTTCAGCTCCAACGTTTGGTATGCGTCTTCACCAAAAAGTGAAGTTTTTGGTCGCGCCAGCGCCGAATCCAGTAGGCCGATGTCCTTGATGTGAAATCCCACCTGGACTAGCTGTGAAGAGAGCACCTCGAGGTTGAGATAGACAATCATGCGTCAGCCAGGCGCTCCATCAGTTCGGCATCTCGAGTTAGAACTCTTTCAACGGCCTGCTTCACGGTAGCTCGTTGCCATTCGAGTTCGATAAAGGCCTGGATTGCATCGATTGCTGCCTTGTTTTTGGAAATACCGAGCGACTCAGCAATGGTGGTTAGTTGCTTGTCTTGCTCTTCAGATAGTCGTAATGTCATAGCCATATTTATACGGTATCAAAGTGATACCACTTTTGGCTAGAACTAATTTGTGGATAACTACTTGCCGATGGCTTTTAGCCACCAGCGCTTGGCTGTTAGGTAGTTGACCGAGGTGTTGTTGCCCTCGTGAACCGATGCCTTTTTGTCGGCTCTCGGGTAGGACCCTAAGAAGATGAGTTTTGGGCTGAACCGGTAAAGGCCCTGCACGGCTTCGGCAACCGCTTCGTCGGTGGCATGACCGTTGGCGTCTACGTTGAAGCGGTAGCGCCCTAGTCGGTCTCCCACTGGTCGCGATTCGATACGGCTCAGGTTCACCCCGCGGGTGGCGAACTGTTCCAGCATTTCCAGAAGTGCGCCGGGACGGTCGTTAGGAAGTTCAACGATTAGCGAAGTCTTGTCGTGGCCGGTGCGCTTGGGAAGAGCACCTTTCTTACCAACCTCAATGAATCGGGTTTCAGCGTGCTTGTTGTCGGCAATGTTCTTAGCCAAGACCTTGACCATGTAGTGGTCGGTGATGTTTGGGGTGGAAACGGCGGCATCGAGCTTGGCGTTCTCCCAAAGATCCGAGGCTGCGGCTGCGTTTGAAGTTGAGTGAAGGTGTTTGTGACCCTTCACGTTGGCGCTTAGCCATTTGCGCACCTGAGCATAGGCAACCGGGTGAGCGGCAATTGTTTTCACGTCGGAAAGCTTTACTCCTGGCTTGGCCACGAGGTTGAAGTTAACCGGCACCAGGTATTCTCCGTAAATCTGTAATCCCTCGGTGGTGGCGAGCGCGTCTAGGGTTGCGCCCACTCCGCCCTCAACGGACGATTCCACCGGAATGATCGCTCGCTGAGCTTTTCCAGCTAGCACGGCGGCTAGGGCGTCGGCCACGGTAAGAACCGGCTTCCACTCTTGACCGGCAGCTGCTGCTACCTGACGCAGGGCGAGCTCGGTGAAGGTGCCGGCCGGGCCAAGGTAGGCATAGTCGGTCTTAGAGTTTCGAGCTGCTGATGACATACATCTAGGTTAAGCGACACAATGGTTTTATGAGTGAGCGAGCTGGCAAAAAGGCTGAACAACGAGATCTGGTAAATATCGAAAAACTGGTGGACGAATATTTCGCGATTCACCCCGATGTGACCGATCCGATTCAGAAGGTTGTGTTTGGAACTTCTGGACACCGCGGCACCTCGTTGAACGGTTCTTTCAATCACGACCACATCGCTGCCATCACGCAGGCGATTGTTGAGTATCGTCGAGCCGAAAACATTCAGGGTCCGATTTATGTTGGCAAAGACACTCACGCGCTCTCGGAACCAGCCGAAATTACGGCACTCGAGGTTTTGGCCGGAAACGATGTGGTTGCCTTGGTCGACTCGGCTGGCCGATTCGTTCCTACCCCGGCGGTTTCGGTTGCCATCATCAATCACAACCACGGCAAAGCTGAAAGCGACCCGTTTCGAGCCGATGGCCTGGTGATCACGCCGAGTCACAATCCGCCGGCTGACGGCGGTTTCAAATACAACCCGCCACACGGTGGTCCTGCCGACTCCGACGCCACCAACTGGATAGCTGCCCGCGCCAACGAAATCATCGCCAATGGTCTTCGTGACGTGAAGAAGGCATCGACTGCCGGGATCGCCTACGACTTCAAAGAGAACTACATTTCCCAACTCGGTTCGGTTATCGACCTGGATGCCATTGCCAATTCGTCGGTAAGCATTGGTGCCGATGCCATGGGTGGCGCCGCGGTTGACTACTGGGGTGAAATCGGTGCTCGCTACAACCTGAATCTCACCACGCTGAACCCAAACGTGGACTTCCAGTTCGGATTCATGACTCTCGACTGGGATGAAAAAATTCGCATGGACTGCTCCAGCCCTTACGCTATGGCGTCACTAATCGAAGGCCGTCATCGGTTCGACATCTCAACTGGCAACGACGCCGATGCCGACCGTCATGGAATAGTGACTCGCGATCAAGGGCTTATGAATCCCAATCATTTCCTGGCGGCGTCGATCGACTATCTCTTCCGCCACCGTCCGGATTGGTCGCAGGCAGCTGCAGTTGGCAAAACCATGGTTTCGTCTTCGATCATCAATCGGGTGGTGGCAGACCTAGGGCGCAAGCTTATTGAGGTCCCGGTGGGATTCAAGTG
>CAIJWY010000018.1 GCA_903824455.1 uncultured Micrococcales bacterium | reverse complement strand
GGATCCAGAATGGTTGGTCGCACCGTAATTATCACCGGTGGAGCATCTGGAATTGGTTTGGGCATAGCCAAAGGCCTAGCGGCTGAAGGCGCCAACGTAGTTATCGCGGATTTAGATCTGAAGTCGGCCGAAACCGCTGCCGAAGCTATCACCAAATCTGGCGGACAAGCGATTGCAGCTCACGTTGATGTAACCAAGCGTTCATCGGTTGTGGCTGGCATCGAACTTGCAGTGAAGACTTTCGGAAAGTTGGACTGTTACTTCAACAACGCTGGATTCAATAAGCCGATGAAGTTCCTTGATGTGACCGAAGAAAACTTCAACACCATCATGAGTGTGAATGCCTTAGCGGTGTTTGTTGGAACGCAGGAAGCTGCCAAGCAATTCATCCGCCAGGGTAGTGGCGGAAAAGTTGTGAACACCGCATCCATAGCTGGTCGAACCGGCTTCTCGAGCTTCGCTCCATACAGCGCGTCGAAGGCTGCCGTGATCTCGATGACGCAAGCAGCTGCACGTGCACTCGCCGAACACAAAATCACCGTAAACGCCTTCTCACCTGGCGTTGTTGCGACTCCACTCTGGACGCAGTTGGATAAAGATCTCGAAGCAATCGGCGAAGGGGATTCAGGTTTCGATTCCATGGCCGGCGGAATTCTGGTTGGTCGCGCAGCCGAGCCCGAAGATATTGTTCCAACCGCTCTGTACCTAGCAAGCAGCGATTCAGATTACGTAACAGGCCAAACCATGGCAATCGACGGCGGCATGATTCTGGTCTAGCCAGAACCTAAGACTCAATGAAAGGCACTAAATGACAACTGCAACATTCGGAACCAATCAGGTCGACTGGGAACAGCGACTGGATTTCGACAAGCTGCGAACCGAGCGTCTTGCGAAGTTGAAAGCCGAGTTAGCCACGTCTGATGTTGGTGCGCTACTTGCTTTCGACTTTGCCAACATCCGTTACATGTCTTCGACACACATCGGCACCTGGGCAATTGACAAGGCAATTCGTTTTGCGCTGGTTACCCGAAACTCAGACCCAATCGTTTGGGACTTCGGTTCGGCAGCGAAACACCACAAGCTTTACAACCCATGGCTAGACACCACCACCGCTGAAGCCGATGCCGACCCACACGCTCCTCACCACGGTGCTGTAAAGCCGCGCCTAGAGTCTGGTGCCCGAGCAGGTATCTCAACTCTGCGCGGTGCATTCAACCCTGACGCCGGAATTGCCGACGAAGTTGCCGCCAAGATCAAGCGTGAGCTAGAGAAGTTCGGTCTACTAAACGAGCCGCTTGGAATCGACATCGTAGAGCTGCCAATCTTGTTTGCTCTGCAGCGCGCAGGCATCACAGTGGTTGATGGTCAGCAGATCTTCTTGAACGCTCGTGCGATTAAGACCGGTGAAGAAATTGGATTGCTTACGCAAGCAGCATCGATGGTTGATGCCGCCTACGAAAAGCTCTACGAATTCTTGCGCCCGGGCGTGAGAGAGAACGAGGCTGTTGGTCTTGTTTCGAAGGTTCTTTACGATCTTGGCTCCGAGTATGTCGAGGGTGTAAACGCAATCTCTGGCGAGCGCTGCTCTCCTCACCCACACGTTTACTCCGACCGCCTGATTCGCCCAGGCGACCCAGCGTTCTTCGACATCTTGCACAGCTACCAGGGTTACCGCACCTGCTACTACCGCACCTTTGCGGTTGGCTCGGCCAGCAGCGCTCAGCACGATGCCTACAAGCGCGCCCGCGAATACATGGACCGCGCAATCGCGCTAGTTCGTCCAGGTGCAACCACAGCCGACATCGTTGCGGTTTGGCCTAAGGCTGAAGAGTTCGGTTTCGCAAATGAAGAAGCGGCCTTTGCCTTGCAATACGGTCACGGCGTTGGTCTCTCGATTTGGGAAAAACCAATCTTCTCTCGCCTGGTTTCGTTCGATCACCCAGAAGTTCTCAAAGAGGGAATGGTATTTGCTCTTGAGACCTACTGGCCATCGGCTGATGGTTGGGGTGCTGCTCGCATTGAGGAGGAAGTTGTGGTTACCGCCACCGGCTGCCAGGTCATCACTAAGTTCCCTGCCGAAGACCTGCTTGTTGCCGGTCAGCGTTACTACGCGGTCGGCGGTCCACTGCCACTTGAGCGTGATTCACAATCGCACCTGAACACCGTTGACGGTCGTGGCGGAAAAATCTAACGATCAAGATGACAAAAATGAAAGCCGCCGTTTACCACGCAAGTGGTGACGTTCGAATTGAAGAGCGAGATGTGCCAACCCCGGTCGCCGGGGAAGTGCTGCTGAAGATTCTTCGTTCCGGAATGTGCGGAACCGATGCTTCGGAATACAAGTCGGGTCCAAAGATTTTTGCAACTCAAACCAAACACCCGATCAGCGGTCATCACGGGCCGATGATTTTGGGACACGAATTCATTGGTGAAATCGTTGGCACTTTTGGAGACGCAGCTGGTTTCAAGGTCGGCGACGTTGTTGCATCAGGCGCGGGAATCTCCTGTGGCAAGTGCAAGCGCTGCAAGGAAATGCGTACCAACCTTTGCGAAAAGTACGTGACTCTGGGTCTAAACCGCGACGGCGGAATGGCAGAGTTTGTTGCAGTGCCAACCAGCACCCTGGTTAAGGTTCCAGTCGGACTCGGCTTAGATGCCGCCGGAATTGCCCAACCGCTTGCCGTTGGCTTGCATGCTGCCCGACGTGCCGAAGTGCGAGATGGCGACAAGGTGCTGCTTATCGGCGCCGGCGCCATTGGCACTTTTGTTTTAGCCGGACTTAAAAAACTTTTCACGGCGGAAGTAACCGTTCTTGATTTTGGCGGCAGCCGTTTGGAGCGGGCGTCTCGGCTAGGCGCGGATCACACGGTTGAAGTTGGCGAAAATGCTGAAACTCAAATCAAGGATATTTTCGGCGCTGCCGGCATCGATGTGATCATTGAGGCCAGTGGTGCACCAGGTCAGCTTCAGTTTGCCATCGGTCTGGTCAAGCGCGGAGGCAACATCCTGCAGGTTGGTTTACCGTCGACTAAGCAGGAAATTGACGTGCATAAAATTGTCATGAGTGAAATCAACATTCAGACCACGCTGGCCCATGTGTGCGACCAAGACCTCGGCCTGGCATTGGAGATACTGGGAACAACCACCTTGGCCGCAGAGTTGATTGAAGGCGTTTACCCGCTTTCAGAAATCAGCAACCAACTTGAACTACTCGGCACTGGAAAAATTCAGGGCAAAGTGCTTTTCGATCCATCGCTTTGAACACAGAAATAATAAGGAGCAAAAAATGAAGGCAGCAATCTTTTACGGCGCTAAAGACATTCGTGTTGAGAACGTTCCTGAGCCGCAATCAGTGGGAATTGGCGAAGTAAGACTTAAGCCATTTTGGTGTGGAATCTGCGGTACCGATGTGCACGAGTATGCAATGGGCCCAATCGTAATTCCTTCAAAGCCGCACAAGCTCAACGGCTCGATCTTGCCTCAAATTCTCGGCCACGAATTCTCTGCCGAAGTCTTGGAAGTTGGAAAGGGCGTGATCAACGTAAAGGTCGGCGATCGCGTATCGGTTATGCCGCTTCTATCCTGTGGCATTTGTTACTTCTGTTCTCGTGGCGACAACCACCTTTGCACCTCGATGGCCTGTATCGGTCTGAGCTGCGAGTGGGGTGGCATCGCTGAGCAGGCAGTAGTTCCTGCAGCCAACGTGTTCAAGTTGCACGACAATGTGTCTGATGTTGCAGGCGCACTCGTTGAGCCAACCGCCGTGGCCGCCTACGGAGTTGACCGCGGAAATGTTCGTCCGGGTGACACCATTTTGATTACTGGAGCTGGCCCGATTGGTGCGTTAGCAGCACTGTATGCCGAAAATCTAGGCGCACGCGTTTACGTTTCCGAGCTAAACCCAAACCGTCAGAAGATGATGAATGACCTCGGGGTTGCAACACTGCTTGACCCAACCAAGGACGACGTCATTGCAGCGATGAAAGATGCCACCGGCGGAATCGGTGTTGATGCAGTTATCGAGTGTTCAGGTAATGAGCGAGCGCTGCAAACCGCAATCAAAGCAGTTCGTTCAGGCGGCTACGTTGTTCAAACCGGTTTGCACACCAAGCCAGCGTCGATTGAGCCAATGGAACTTGCAGAGCGCGAAATCACTTACACCGGCACTTGGTGCTACCCGGTAACCGACTGGCCTCGAATCATTGACCTGATCGGTCGTCGCGGCCTAGCCGTTGAAAAAGTTGTTAGCTCAAAGATCAACATGGATGACATTAATTCAAAGGGATTCGAAGAACTGGTTTCACCAACCGGAACCGAAACCAAAGTACTAGTGAGAGGACACTAAGCATGAAGGCTCTTCAGTTTGTATCAGAGGGCAAGGCGGAAGTAAACGAACTTTCAGTTCCAGACATCGCCGAAGATGAAGTGCTGATTGCCTCGCGCGCGGTTGGCGTTTGCCACTCAGACATTGAGTTGCTCGAAGGTCGCTACATCATCCCTTTCAGTTACCCAATTATTCCTGGCCACGAGTGGTCTGGGGAAGTCATGAAGGTTGGCGCCAAAGTTACCAATTTCCAGAAGGGTGACCACGTGGTTGGCGACTGCGTAATCGGTGACGATCACTTTGGTTTCTCCATCAGCGGAGCTGCAGCCGAATTCTTTATTACCAAGGCTTCTTGGTTACATAAGATTCCGAAAAACATCTCTTGGAACAACGGCGCATTAGTTGAGCCATTCAGCGTTGCTTATTACGCCTTGATGAAGGTCGGTAACGTGAACGCCAGCGACACCCTAGTGGTGCTAGGTGCTGGACCAATTGGTCTTGCGGTGACGGCAGCATCAAAGGCACTTGGTGCGCGCACAATCGTGGTCGAGCCGGTTGACTTTCGTCAGAAGGCAGCTCATGAACTTGGCGCCGACATTGTTTGTAGCCCAGACGAGATTAAGGCTGTGCTCGCAAAAGATACCGATGGCCGCGGGGCAAATGTTGTGGTTGAAGCAACCGGCCGCCCAGACGTAATGGCAACAGCACTCGAACTAGCCGGCTTCAAAGGACGAGTTGCTTACATCGGAATCGATGTTGGCAAATCGGCGCCAGCCCAGCTTGGCCTTATTCAGTCGAAGGAACTTACCATCACCGGTTCGATTGGTTCGCCGGGTGTTTGGGAAGAAACCATTCGCTTCATGTCGACGAAAAACATCGACCTGTCACCGCTGGTTACCGCTCGGTTTGCTGTCGACGAAGCACTCGGTGCGGTGGAAGCAGCCCAGAACCCGATGAGCAACATCAAAGCGCACATTGAATTCAACGCCAGCATCTAGCTAGCGCGAAAAAGTGGGGCCGTCCTTTGGGCGGCCCCACTTTTTTGTCTT
>CAIJWY010000017.1 GCA_903824455.1 uncultured Micrococcales bacterium | reverse complement strand
GAGCGAGTTGCTTTCCTAATGCAGGGTGTCGAGAATCTCTACGAGATTGACGAGGTTCGCCCGGTGCTCGACTTGGCCGCTCAAATCTCTGGAAAAAGTTACGGCTCAAACAACGACGATGACGTGCGCCTGCGCGTTGTTGCTGATCACATTCGTAGCGCGCTGATGCTTATCGGCGATGGGGTTACCCCCGGTAACGACGGCCGTGGTTATGTTTTGAGACGCTTGCTTCGCCGGTCGATCCGCGCCATGCGGCTGATGGGTGTCTCAACTCCGGTAATTGCGGAGCTCTTTACGGCCTCCAAGAACGCCATGAAAGAGTCATACCCAGAACTGGAAGCCGACTATAAGAGAATTTCAACCACCGCGGTCGCGGAAGAGGAAGCATTTTTGCGAACTCTCACCAGCGGGTCTTTGGCGCTAGATCAGGCGATCGCCGACGTAAAAACTGCCATGGGCACCAGTCTTCATGGTGATACCGCCTTCCTATTGCACGACACCTACGGCTTCCCAATTGATTTGACTATGGAAATTGCCGAAGAGGCTGGCATAACAGTTGATCGTGATGGTTTCACCAGCCTGATGCTGGAGCAGCGTGACCGAGCCAAAGCTGACGCTCGAGAAAAGAAGTTGGGCGGAACCGACCTCTCGGTCTATTCAGACTTCCGGGCTAAGGGTGTTACCAAATTCACCGGCTATGACGAGCTCGTTACCGACGGCAGGGTTCTGGGTCTGATTCTCGACGGTTCTGCGGTGCGTGAACTGAACACCGGCGTCGTTGGCGAGGTCATTCTTGATGCAACCAGTCTCTACGCCGAATCTGGAGGACAAGCTGCCGATTCTGGTCTCATATCTGGCGATGGCTTCGAACTCGAAGTACTTGACGTTCAGAAGCCGATCAAAGGTCTCGTTTCTCATAAGGTAATCGTTCGCTCCGGAACTGTTGAGCTGGATGCAAAAGCAACCAGTCGCGTCGATGAAGAATGGCGTTTGGGGGCCTGTCAGGCTCACTCTGGAACTCACGTTCTGCACGCGGCACTTCGACAGGTCTTAGGCCCGTCGGCACTGCAATCTGGTTCATATAACAAACCCGGTTACCTACGACTCGACTTCGCTTGGAATCAAGCGCTTTCATCTGACACCAAGAGCGAACTCGAAGAGGTCAGCAACTTGGCAATCCGTCGCGATATGGCGGTTAGTGCGGAATTGATGAGTCTTCCAGATGCCAAAGATTTTGGAGCGGTTGCCTTGTTTGGGGAAACCTACGATGAGTTGGTACGTGTTGTTCAGATTGGTGGCCCATGGTCACGTGAACTCTGCGGTGGAACACATGTGAGCCGTTCAAGTCAAATTGGTTTACTTGCTCTCGGCGCTGAGTCATCGGTGGGATCTGGGTCAAGAAGAATTGAAGCATTTGTTGGTATCGAAGCGTTCCGCTCGTTAGCGCTTGAGCGCTCTCTAGTGACGCGATTAACGGACCTCGCTAAAGTTCCTGTTGCCAACCTCGAAGAGAAACTGGCCAACACGTTTGAAGAATTGCGTTCGTTGCAAAAGCGTCTAAGCGCATCCGAGCAGCAGTCTCTGTCCGAAAACATTCCAGTTTGGATTAAGGCTGCCAAATCAATCGGCGGTAATCGAGTAGTCACGGCAGATTTGGGTTCGCTCGATTCGGTTGAACCGCTAAGAACTATTGCCTCACAGATTCGAGCTGAGATTGGAGCCGAGGCGGTAGTGATCGCTCACGCAAACGTCTCTGAAAAGCCAGCAATCCTTATTGCCACAGGAGAAGCTGCTAGAGCTCGCGGGGTAAAAGCCGGTTCGCTGGTCAAACTTGCCTCAGGAATCCTCGGCGGTGGCGGTGGCGGCAAAGACGACATGGCCCAGGGTGGTGGAACCGATTTCAACGCAGTTCCTTCGGCTCTAGAAGCAATCGAGAAAGAACTTGCCTGAGTTTCGACTAGGTAGACGAATCGCGGTTGACTTCGGCGTTGCGAGAATCGGAATCGCCATTTCTAGTGTCGATGGTTTGATTTGTAGTCCGTTAGCTACCGTTGTGAACGACGCGCAAGCTTTCGAAAACATTTTGCCGCTAGTTGCAGAGAACGATGCCTTTGAGGTTTATGTTGGCCTGCCACTAAATCTGCAGGGGGAGCGAACCCGCTCAACGGAATTAGCAATTGAGTTTGCACAGGAACTGGCTTCGCTAGTTAGTGTGCCGATTCGGCTTATCGACGAACGAATGAGCACTCGAGCAGCCCAAGGGCAATTGTTGGCATCTGGCAAAAACACGAGGCAGTCGAAGGGCATCATCGATGCCGCCGCTGCTAGCCTGATTCTAGAGAGCGCTTTGGCTTTCGAGAAGGCAACCGGCAAAACGCCCGGCCACGATGTTACGGAGCACTGATGAGTAGACGGAAGATAGTTGTTATCGTTCTAGCCATTGTGCTCGTCGTGACCGGGGTTACCGGATATGCCTTTCGCGGCCAAATCAGAGCAGGCATAGATACCATCTCTGGAGTCGACTACAAAGGCAGTGGCACTGGTTCGGTGAACCTAGTGATCGTTTCTGGTGATACTGGCGAGAAGGTCGCTCAAAAGCTGGTTGATTTGGGTGTCACTAAAGACTTCAGTTACACCTATAAACGGATTATTGCCGAGAACCCGAGTTTCATCCCGGGAACATTCAGTTTGCGTCTGCAGATGTCGGCGAACGAGGCAATTGCCATGATTTTGGATCCCGCCAACCGTTTGGTAAATCGAGTCACCATCAAAGAGGGTTTGAGGATTGGAACAGTCTTCAAGGTCCTTTCAGAGGAAACCGGCATTCCTCGATCAAACTTCGAAGATGCTGCCAAAAATCCTGAATTTTACGGTCTTCCAAAGTCACTGACCAATCTCGATGGTTATCTTTTCCCCGCAACCTATGAAGTGGAACCGGGGAGCTCTGCAGAGTCGGTTATTCGCATGATGGTGAATCGTATGAATGTCGAATTGAAGAAATTTGGCGTCGCCGACTCGGATCGACACAAGGTCTTAACTCTGGCCTCGATTGTGCAAAAGGAAGCTCGAATCACGGAAGACTTCTTCAAGGTTTCGCGTGTTTTCCTCAACCGACTTGATCAGGGCATGCTACTGCAATCCGATGCCACAGTAAGTTACGGAAGCGGTGGAACCACGGTTACTACAACCGATGCCGAACGGGCTGACCCCAACGGCTACAACACCTACGTCCACGAGGGTTTACCAATTGGTCCGATTGGAGCACCAGGGTCTCTCGCCATCGATGCTGCACTCCACCCAGCCGTCGGAGATTGGATCTATTTTTGCGCCGTGAATCTAAAGACGGGCGAAACAGTCTTCAGCAGTAACTATGCCGGCCACGCCAAAGCGGTAAAGCAGTGGAAAAAGTGGATGCAGGAAAATCCGGGCTGGAATGGCTAGCACGCATCTGGCTGTTCTAGGATCGCCAATCGAACACTCCAAGTCTCCGGTGATTCACACGGCCGCCTACGATGCTCTTGGTTTGGATTGGGATTACGGCCGATACCGAATTGAAAGCCATGAACTTTCAGACTTTCTAGCTAAACGCGACGCGTCTTGGAGAGGTCTTAGCCTAACCATGCCACTGAAGGAAGTTGGGCACGCGATTTCAATTCCTAGTTGTCCTGTTGCCGAAGTTACAGGTGTGGTCAACACTCTCGTCCATACTGAAGAAGGTTGGGAGGGCTACAACACCGATTCCTTTGGAATCATGAAGGCAATCCAGTTACACACCGATGTCTCTTTCAAGGAAGTGCAGATCCTGGGTTCCGGTGCCACGGCCAGATCGGCTGTAAATGCGGCGAGAGAGCTGTTTCCCGACTCCGAAATTTCGATCTTTGCCAGAAAGCAATTATCGGTTCTTGGTATTGAAGCGAAAGCGTTGGACTCGCTCTCCTTGAAGCCGCTCGGGGGCCTAACTATTTCCACACTGCCAAATTCGGTCGTGCTACCTGCCTTTCAAACATCAGCTGAAGCTGTGGTGTTAGATGTTGCTTACGATCCTTGGCCGTCCAGGCTTTCTTCTAGTTGGCTGGCTGAGAACCGCATTAATGGAGTGGAGATGCTGTTGTGGCAGGCACTGATTCAGGTTCGACTTTTTGTAAACGGCGATGGCACCAAGGAGCTAGAGAACGAGACAGCCGTCTTCGAAGCCATGTCTTCTTCCGTAAAACCACGATAGGCAAATTGTTTATGCGAGAATTAAACGCATGTTACGTTGGCTAACCGCAGGTGAATCCCATGGTCAGGAACTTATTGCTGTCCTAGAGGGCTTACCGGCTGGTGTTCCAGTTTCTACCGCAGACGTGGTGTCCGCTTTGGCTCGTCGTCGACTTGGCTTTGGTCGCGGTGCACGAATGAAGTTAGAGCAGGACGAAGTAACACTTTCGGGCGGTATTCGTCACGGTTTCACCATGGGCGGTCCCGTGGCAATCAGCATTGCCAATACCGAGTGGCCTAAGTGGCAAGAGATTATGTCGGCCGACGAGGTTGACCCAAGT
>CAIJWY010000016.1 GCA_903824455.1 uncultured Micrococcales bacterium | reverse complement strand
GCCAGGATGCAAAGCGCATACATGTGGATGGTGAAAGGTCCAACAGTAAAGTTTTCGAAAGGAGGGCTTGGGAATTCAGTGCGCATGTAGTCCATTATCTTTCATTACTGAGCGAACGAGTTGACTCGATTAGACCATCGACCCCACCGGCCGAATAGGCGTTTATGAAGAGCGAACCAACGATGGCACCGTCGGCGTATCTGTTTACTTCGACCACCTGATCTCGGGTGCTGATACCAATTCCCACGGCGGTGAATTTTTCTTCACTAGAGGTTCGAATCTTCGTGACCACGGCCCGTGCCTTGCCATCGAGATCGGCGCGTTCACCAGTGGTTCCCATTGTTGACACTGTGTAAACAAAGCCTCGCGACGCTGCTACAAGCTTGTCAGTGCGCTCTTGGGTAGAGGTAGGAGTTGCCAAAAAGACCCTATCAAGCTCGAGTTCATCTGAAACTTGCAACCATTCTTTGGCTTCATCAACAATCAGGTCAGGGGTGATGAGCCCTGCTCCCCCGGCCTCCTTAAGTTTTTCGGCGAAGCGTCTAACGCCAAACTGCATTACCGGGTTCCAATAGGTCATCACGAGGAGCGGTGTACTAACTCGCTCCGAAACCCTCTTCACTATTTCGAAAATGTCGCTCAGTCGGAAGCCATTTTCAAGCGCCAATTCAGTAGCTTTCTGAATAACTAGACCATCCATGACGGGGTCGCTGTAAGGAACTCCGATTTCGAGAACATCAATGCCGTTTTCACACATGGCAATACACGCCTCAACGGATTGCTCGAGAGTCGGGAAACCAGCGGGAAAGTAACCAACCAGAGTTTCCTTGCCGTTTTTCTTGTTTTCGGCAAAAACCTTTTCGACTTTAGACATGCCTAGCTCATCAATCCGAAGTACTTGGCGGCGGTTTCCATGTCTTTGTCGCCTCTGCCAGAGAGATTAACCAGGATTGTGGCGTCGGAGCCCAGCTCGTGGCCGAGCTTTAGAACCCCAGCTAGAGCGTGAGCAGTTTCTATCGCCGGAATGATTCCTTCGGTCTGACTGAGTAGCTTCAAGGCCTGCATGGCCTCGTCGTCGCTAATTCCTCGGTACTGAACGCGGCCTATATCTTTCAGCCAAGAGTGCTCTGGCCCAACACCTGGATAATCGAGTCCCGCCGAGATCGAGTGACTCTCTATGGTTTGGCCGTCCTCGTCCTGCAGCATGTAGCTTCTTGCTCCGTGTAATACTCCTGGCTTGCCAAAGTTCAATGTTGCGGCGTGACGATCGGTATCCATACCATCCCCGCCGGCCTCGAAGCCGAAAATTTGGACATCTTCGTCATCAAGAAAAGCGTTGAACAGACCGATGGCGTTCGAACCGCCGCCAACACAGGCCGCTAGTGCGGTCGGCAACGCGCCGAACTCTCGGAGCATCTGCTCACGCGCCTCGGTACCGATAACGGAGTGGAAATCACGCACCATTTCTGGGAACGGGTGTGGTCCAGCTACGGTTCCAAGAAGGTAGTGCGTGGTCTCTACGTTGGTAACCCAGTCTCTCAACGCTTCGTTTATGGCGTCCTTCAAGGTTCTGCTTCCAGTGGTGACTGGAATAACCTCGGCACCCAGAAGTCGCATTCGAGCCACGTTGAGGGCCTGTCGTTTGGTATCAACTTCACCCATGTAGACAACGCACTCAAGGCCGAATAGGGCCGCTGCCGTAGCACTGGCAACACCGTGCTGACCGGCACCAGTTTCGGCAATGATTCGTCGCTTGCCCATTCTTTTCGCAAGTAGGGCTTGGCCCAAGACGTTGTTGATTTTGTGTGAGCCGGTGTGATTTAGGTCTTCACGCTTCAAGATCACCCGAGCGCCGTTAGCGTGCTCTGAAAAGCGCTTAACTTCAGTCAGAATCGAAGGTCGACCGGTATAAGTGCGGTGGAGCTCGGCCAATTCACCCTTGAAACTGGGATCCGACTGTGCGAAGCGGTAGGTTTCCTCTAACTGATCAAGAGCGGCCACGAGAGATTCCGGCACAAACCTGCCGCCAAATTCTCCAAAGTATGGACCCTTGGCCTCACTAAGTTTCGTGGATTCAGTCATCTGCTAATTATTCCGTAAAAACGATTGAAGTGTTGAATCGGCATTTCCGGTGACTAAGGCCTCACCGACCAGAACAACATCCGCCCCAGCCCGTCGATAGTGATGAACGTCTGCCGCATCTCTAACAGCTGATTCCGCAACCTTGATAGCGTCGGAAGGAAACAGAGGAGCCAACTCACTAAACAAATTGCGATTCGTCTCAAATGTTGAAAGGTCCCTGGCATTAACCCCAATGAACTTGGCCCCTGTCTCTAAAGCGCGTTCCAATTCATTGCGATCGTGAGTTTCTAAAAAAGCCGTCATACCGAGTTGTTCGGTGAAGTTCTTCAATCGAATTAGAGTTTCCTGGTCGAGACCGGCGACGATCAGTAACGCCAGATCGGCGCCATGTGCTCGAGCCTCTAAGAGTTGATACTCGTTGGCAATGAAGTCTTTTCGCAGCAAAGGAACAGCCACAGCGGAACGCACCGAAGATAGGTCTTCCAACGAACCCTTGAACTTGCGTCCTTCCGTGAGAACGCTTATGCCTGTAGCTCCCGCAGCCTCGTAGACAGTGGCGAGGTCTGATGGTGCTGCAATTTCGGCTATATCTCCGCGAGAAGGGCTGGCACGCTTAATTTCCGCAAGGATATGCACGTTTGCTCGTGGCTGAAAAGCAGTCAAGGCGTCGATCGCAGGAGACCGCTGTGAAATAAGCTGTTCTAAATTCGCACTGGAAACCGTCTGGCTTCTGGTTAGAGCGTCGGCAACGGCGCCAGCGTATAGTCCTTCGAGCAACTAACTAGCGCTTCTTTCCGAAGCCGAGTCTTGATAGGACAGGCCCAGCAATTGCTCCAATCAAGATGACGGCAATTGACGCGAATGTGAGGTTTAGGTCTCCGATGTAGAAAAACAAAACCATCCCGCTAAAGCCCACGATTAGTACTACGACGGAAGTCCATGCCGCTACTGT
>CAIJWY010000015.1 GCA_903824455.1 uncultured Micrococcales bacterium | reverse complement strand
TTGGTTCCGAATGTTGCAGTTGTCATTTAGTGCCTTTCATTGAGTCTTAGGTTCTGGCTAGACCAGAATCATGCCGCCGTCGATTGCCATAGTTTGCCCAGTTACGTAATCTGAATCGCTGCTTGCTAGGTACAGAGCGGTTGGAACAATATCTTCGGGCTCGGCTGCGCGACCAACCAGAATTCCGCCGGCCATGGAATCGAAACCTGAATCACCCTCGCCGATTGCTTCGAGATCTTTATCTAACTGAGTCCAGAGTGGGGTTGCAACCACGCCAGGCGAAAAGGCGTTCACAGTAATTTTGTGTTCGGCGAGTGCACGTGCAGTTGCTTGCGTCATCGAGATCACGGCAGCCTTCGATGCACTGTATGGAGCGAAGCTCGAGAAGCCGGTTCGACCAGCTATGGATGCGGTGTTCACAACTTTCCCGCCACTACCCTGGCGTATGAATTGCTTGGCAGCTTCCTGCGTTCCAACAAACACCGCTAAGGCGTTCACGCTCATGATGGTGTTGAAGTTCTCCTCGGTAACATCAAGGAACTTCATCGGCTTATTGAATCCAGCGTTATTGAAGTAGCAATCTAATTTGCCAAAAGTTTTCACTGCAAGTTCGATACCAGCCACAACCGATAAACGCTTCGTTACATCAACGTGAGCTGCAATCGCATGTCCGCCAGATTTGGTGATAGCTTCGGCAGCGGTTTCGGCCGACTTCAGATCTAAATCCGCGATAACTACGTTGGCGCCTTCAGCCGCTAAGCCTTTGGCTATGCCCAAACCAATTCCAGATGCTCCACCGGTGATAATTACGGTGCGACCAACCATTCTGGATCCCATCATGTCCTCCTCGACATGTCGCCCCAAGTTTGAGGCGTTGCAGTGTGTTTAGTCTAGATGAACACACTGCCTCTAAACAACAAATCAAATTTCAAAAAATCGCTTCAATTTGGACCGACTATCAGAGAAAAAGCCTATAAATACTGGCACTTAGACCGATACGTGGCAATTCTGAATTTGAAACGTTTTCAAACTGTTATGTCTGGCCACCCTGAACACCTAGGCAATGGTGTTGACTGTGAGTGTAACTTGCCACGAAAGGGCTATGGCCATGACATTCAAAGTTCAAGGGGTCCATCATTTCGGCATCACCGTTCGAGACATGAAACGATCTTTCGATTGGTACACCAAGATGTTTGGCCTTCAGCCAGGCCCGGTAAACCATGGAGTGGGCAAAGAGCTCTCAGACGCAGTGCAGGTGGAGGGTACCGAACTCTCCTTCTCGATGATTGACATCGGTGGCACAAGAATCGAATTCCTCGAGTACCACAACCCTCGCGGTAAGGACTTTGACCTAAAGAACGGTGACGTTGGGGCCACTCACATCTGCCTTCAAATCGACGACATGGACGTGGCCTACCCCACTCTGCTAGAACGTGGCGCCATATTCAATGCTCCCCCGGTTACTCTCACCGACGGAGATCTGGCTGGCTCACGCTGGGCCTACCTTCGAGACCCCGACGGCATTCAGCTTGAAATTTGGGCGAGCCCTAAATAGCCTCGTCGGCCTTCACTCCGGTAGAAGCGTGAGCAGCAGCAATAGCTCGCTTTCCTGAGGGAAGAAGAATCGCAACGATGGCAATGAGCACAGTGATGGCACCGGTAATGATTAGTAGCAGTTCAACTGGGTAAAAATCTGCAAGCGGGCCAAGTAATGCCATGCCGAGTGGCATCGCCGTTGACATCACAATTCCAATGAAACCGAAAACTCGTCCCTGGCGTTCTGGCTCAACGGTTTCTTGCAAGAGAGTGAATGACGAGGTTGTAAAAACGGGGACGATCAGTCCAGTGACTAAAAACAAGCTGTAGTAAACAATGAGGTTGGTTGTGAAACCCAGACCAATGGCTAGCAGGCCGAAAAGAATTGAAGTTACTACTATGGCTCCCAGCCGGTCGACCTTCGAGGCATAGACGGAAATCAGAATTCCTCCGATCAGCATTCCCACACCAAAAGCTAACTCGAGCACGGTAAGCATCCAAACCTCGGTACCAAAATTTCTCACCAGCATCAGTGGCGAAAGATTAGAGGGGGCAACGATGAGAAGAAAAACGATGGCGAAAATTGCCATGACCCAACGAACCAGTGAGTTTCCAAGAATGTAGCTGATTCCTTCTTTTAGATCTGTGAAGTAAGAAGGCTTATCTTTCTGGGCGGCCTTAGCCAATGTGGGCACAGGAACAAATGCGAAAAGTGATAGACCGATGGCTGCCGTGATGACGTCGATGAACAGAATGGCTTCCAACGAGACATTTGCATAGACGGCTGCCGCCGCAACAGGAGCAAGGAGCCCCAGTGCCGATTGAATACTGCTATTGATTCCATTCACGCGCATGAGCTTTTCAGGCGGAACAATTTGTGGAACCAAAGCTGAAACCGCAGGCATCTGCACACCCGATCCAACCGATCTAACCGCCATTACCAGGAAGATGAGCCAGAGATCTTTCACTCCAGAAAGCATGAGCAAAGCCAGCCCAAGAGTAGCCAACGCAATTGTTGAATCGGAGACGATAATCATGAGCTTGCGATTAACTCGATCTGCCCACACGCCTGCGAAAACAGAGACGATTGCCTGAGGTAGGAAACCGAAAATGGCAGCCAAAGCGAGAACTACACCCGACTTGGTTGAGAGAGTGAGGTGCCACATGATGGCGTATTGAACTAGATAGGTGCCAAAAGCTGTGATTGCCTGGCCAGTGAGAAAAATGACAACTTTCTTCACAGACTTTCCTTTCAATAAGTTATAAGAAAACCCCAACCGTGGAGGGTTGAGGTTTTCGTGGCTAGTGAGGGATTCGAACCCCCGAAGGCGCTGCCAGCTGATTTACAGTCAGATCCCTTTGGCCGCTTGGGTAACTAGCCTCGTTGGTTTGCTTCTCAACAAACAACTTTTCAAGAATAACTTATTCGGTGGGCTAAAATCACTCTCATGGCAGATTCCTCATTCGACATCGTATCCAAAGTAGACAAAATGGAGGCCGACAACGCCCTCAACCAGGCAATCAAAGAGGTGGAGCAGCGTTACGACTTCAAAGGCGTTGGTGCTTCCATCGCTTGGAGTGGCGAGAAGATCCTGATGAAGGCTTCCTCGGAAGAGCGCGTGAAAGCGGTTCTCGATGTGTTTCAGTCGAAGCTGGTGAAGCGCGGCATTTCGCTCAAAAGCTTCGTTGCCGGTGAACCTTTCGCTTCCGGCAAGGAATACCGACTTGAGGGTGAACTAAAGAACGGTATCGAGCAAGAGCAGGCGAAAAAGATCTCAAAGATCATTCGTGAAGAAGGTCCGAAGAGTGTGAAGTCGCAGATTCAGGGAGACGAACTTCGAGTTCAGTCGAAGAGCCGCGACGACTTGCAGGAAGTTATGT
>CAIJWY010000014.1 GCA_903824455.1 uncultured Micrococcales bacterium | reverse complement strand
GCAATTTTTGATACATCGGCCGAAACCATCCGGGTTCGCAATCACGATGTGAGTCTTCTGTTGGCCGAACTTTATGCGCGCGGGGTGAAGCACCTCTTGGTTGAGGGCGGGCCAACCGTGGCTTCGGCTTTTATTCGTTCGGGTTTGGTTGATGAGTTTGTTACCTATCTCGCGCCGCAGTTGATTGGCGGCCCTGGTTTGGCAGTAACCGATTTGGGTGTTGACACCATGGCTTCGGCTTATCAGCTTGCCTTCAAGGAAGTAGTTCCTTTGGGCGCAGATCTTTACATCCGAGCAGCGAGGAGTAACTAATGTTTACCGGAATTATTGAAGAGTTGGGTTCGGTGGTTGCCATCGAGGAGCAGCCAGATGCCAAGCGGATTACCTTCTCAGGTCCGCTGGTTACATCCGATGTTGGTCGTGGCGATTCGATTGCCGTGAACGGTGCTTGTCTGACCGCGGTTGAGATCGCTTCGGGAACGTTTACCGCCGACGTGATGCACGAGACTCTTCGTCTAACGGCCCTAGGGTCTTTGTCGGTTGGCTCGGTGGTGAATCTTGAGCGCGCAATGAACGCGGCAACTCGCTTCGGCGGTCACATGGTTTTGGGTCACGTCGACGGGGTTGGTGAGCTTGTTTCTCGCAAACCTTCGGAGAACTGGGAATGGGTAACCATTCGGATTCCGGCTGAGCTTATGAAATATGTAGTTCTGAAGGGTTCGATCACGATAGACGGTATTTCGTTGACTGTGAACGAAGTGACCTCAGACACCGTGAGCTTTTCGCTCATTCCAGAAACTTTGCGTTTGACTACGTTAGGCCCTAAGGGCGTTGGTGATTTGGTGAATGTCGAAGTAGACATCATGGCCAAGCACATTGAAAAACTCATTGAAAGCAGGAACAAGTAATGGCACTATCCACAATCGAAGAAGCGTTAGTCGCTCTTCGCGCCGGCAAGCCGGTGCTGGTTGCCGACGATGAAAGCCGAGAAAACGAAGGCGACGCCATCATCGCCGCCGAATTCGCATCGGAAGAGTGGATGGCTTGGTTGGTTCGTAACACCACCGGCTTCCTCTGCGCACCGATGGAAGATGCTCGCGCTAACGAACTAGAGCTTCCGCTCATGATTCAGAACAACCAAGACCCTCACGGAACCAACTACACGGTTACCGTTGACGCAACTAACCGTCTTTCCACTGGTGTTAGCGCGGCCGACCGCGCTCTAACCGCCAGAACTTTGGCGCACCCTGAGGCTACTGCCGGCTCATTGATTCGCCCGGGTCACATCGTGCCTCTGCGCGCTCACCACCATGGAGTAATTGGCCGCGCCGGTCACACCGAAGCAACCGTCGACCTATTGAAGCTGGCCGGGCTAACCCCGGTTGGTGTTATTGGTGAAATGGTTTCGGAGGATGGCTCGATGATGCGCCTGCCAGAGCTAATCGAAGTCGGTATTCGCGAGTCGATTCCGGTGATCACCATCGAGCAGCTGGTGGAGCACCTCAAAACCAACGAAATCGTCTACGCTCACAATCCAACCAACCGAATTCGCTTTGAAGCGGAAGCCAATGTGCCAACGACTCACGGAAACTTCCGAGTTCGCGGTTACTACGACCTGAAGACAGCCGCCGACCACGTGGCCATCATTGCCGGAAACCCCACCGGCGACGACGTGTTGGTGCGACTGCATTCGGAGTGCATCACCGGTGAAGCGTTCGGTTCGCTGAAGTGCGAATGTGGTCCGCAGCTCGACTTCGCTTTGGAAAAGATTGCTAACGACCCAAAGGGTGGCGTGGTGATTTATCTTCGCGGTCAAGAGGGTCGAGGCATCGGACTTCTGAACAAGCTCAAGGCATATGCCTTGCAAGAGCAAGGTCTCGACACCGTTGAGGCAAACCTGGCTCTCGGCTTACCTTCCGAAAACCGCGAATACGGCGCAGCTGTTTCGATTCTGAAAGACCTGGGCGTAACCACCGTTCGCCTCATGACTAACAACCCGGCCAAGAGCGAGTTCCTAATCGACGCTGGAATTCCGGTGAACTCTTTTGTTCCAGTGATCACCGGCTTATCCAACGAAAACATTGGTTACCTAGAAACCAAACGTGAAAAGATGGG
>CAIJWY010000013.1 GCA_903824455.1 uncultured Micrococcales bacterium | reverse complement strand
AGAATGCTCGGGGTTCCAACAGCCGCCGCCTCGTAAACGGTCATTCCCTGAGTTTCAAAACCAACCGAGGTTTGAACCAGTGCATCTGCTTTGGCAAAGTAGGTGAGCATTCTCGCGTGAGCGGCGCGACCGTGCAAAAGCACCTGGTGTTTGAGACCGTAGGTGTCAACTAGGGCCACAGCCTTTCTCCATAGTGGGCCGCGTCCATAGACGTCGACGACCACATTGTCTAACTTGGCAAGATGCACTGCTTCGATGAATTCAATTAGGCGTTTCTCACGCTGGAAGCGACCGGCCCACACCAGGTGAATCTTTTTGTCGTTGTGATGAGGCTCGTCTTTGATGCCGGCGAGGGTGGATTCGATTCGCTCGTCATCGACGCCATTGTGCATCACCCGCAGTTCGGAGCTAACGCCATTTGCCTTTAGATCTCTGCCGAAGTGCTCGGAAGGCACCAAAACCACGTCTACCTGATTTGTGATCAGCTGAATGTATTTCCAGGCGTCGGTGGTGGTGTCTTGGAGTGGAAGCCGCAGATGTTTCAAAAATTCACGGCTTAGCAGCCAGAACAAAAACTTTGACGGGTACTTTCCGATTACCTCTTGGGTTCCCTTGGCTAGGTTGAAGTGGCTAGTCATCACAATCGGCAGTTTGTTCCTCTGGGCAAATCCGATACCGATGATCGCCCCCCACATGTCGGCCTGAACGTGGACCAAGTCGAACTTGTCTTGGCGTCGCCTTTGGCTTCGGTCAAGACGTTTACGCGACCTGCGGGCATTGGCCACAAACCAAAACTCCCAGTTGTAGGTGAGTGGCCAAGAGGGAAGGGTGAAGAAACCGCGTTCGATGAGCCGTTTACCTGAAGCGGGGGTTACGAAAGTGACCTTATGGCCCTGCTTTTCCAGGTACTTTCGCTGCAACATCGCCGAAGTTTGGATACCCCCGAGCGACCTTGGATGTTGGTCCAAGAACAAAGCTATGTGCATCTTTCCAGCCTACCGCCGGAACCTTGGCGGTTTCTGCGAGAATAGAACCATGACTCAACACACACACGTAGCGACCCTACACACCAACCACGGAGCCATCAAGCTCAACCTTTTCGGCAACGAAGCCCCAGTTACTGTGGCCAACTTCGTTGATCTAGCCAACGGCACCAAGACCGGTAAGCCGTTCTACAACGGAGTAATCTTCCACCGCATCATCGACGGTTTCATGATTCAGGGCGGCGACCCAACCGGCACCGGCCGCGGTGGCCCGGGCTACGACTTCAACGACGAGCCGCACGACGACCTTCACTTCCACACCCCATACAAGCTAGCCATGGCTAATGCCGGTAAGAAGTTCGACGGTTCCGGCACCAACGGTTCGCAGTTCTTCATCACCGTGGTTCCTACCGAGTTCCTTTGGAGCAAGCACACCGTTTTTGGTGAAGTAGCCGACGACGTTAGCAAGAAGGTTGTCGACGCAATTGCTCAGGTTGCCACCGACCGCGACGATCGCCCGAACGACGATGTAGAAATCGTCTCGGTCGACATCGAAGCCGTCTAATTTAGATGAATTCATTCATGGGTCGAGGTCGCGTAACCAAGACCCTGATTGGTATCAACCTTCTGGTTTTTCTGGCCCAGCTAGCTTCGAACAACAACGTCACGATGCTTTTGGCCCTGAAGCCGGATTCAGTTTTCTCCGAACCATGGACGATCATCACATCTGGCTTCGCGCACAGCGGTTGGCTGCACATCCTTTTGAACATGTATTCGCTGTGGATCTTCGGTGAGGCAATTGAAGAGTTCATCGGACCAAAGCGCTTTTTATGGCTTTACCTTTTGTCAATCGTGGGCGGTTCACTGGCATATATTTTCGTCGATGGCGGAGGCTGGGTGGTCGGAGCCTCGGGTGGAATTTTTGGACTGATGGGTGCTTACTTCATCATCATTCGGGCGCTCGGATTTCGGTCATCGCAAATGCTGGTGTTGATTGGTATCAACGTGTTTTTGGGATTCACCAGTCCTGGTATCGCCATTTCGGCTCACATCGGTGGTCTGATCGCGGGTGCGGCAATCGCCTGGTATTACACAGTGCGTAAGCGGTAATTACTTCCAGCGAGTTGACATGCCAAAGCCAACCATGGCTAGGCCGAACCCGATGAGCAGGTTCCAACTACCAAGGTTCAGCGCAGGCAACGAAGTTGCAAAGATGCTTCCTAGTGGCAGGTACTGGTTTGAGATATAGAACGTCAAGATCCAAACGAGACCGAGAATCATGAAGCCAAACATTACAACCTTGAACCAGGTTGGGTTTGGAAGATCTTCGCGGTTCACCTTGGCAGGCTTCGGTGCGCGAATCTTTTTGGCTTTAATCGGTGCTTCGTTCTTTTCAGACATGCGTCAATTCTATTGGCAGAAGTAGGCTTAAGTTCAAATGACAAAAATCTTGGT
>CAIJWY010000012.1 GCA_903824455.1 uncultured Micrococcales bacterium | reverse complement strand
CCAGCCGGTTGCTTCGAACTCGATTTTCTCTTGAGCTAGATTGAGGCCAGAAATCTTCACAAATTCGGCTCGCTTCAGTGGAAAACGCTCTCCAGGCACAGATAGACAACCTTCGACTTCGGTGTCTTCATCGGCTTGTTCGCCGTCAATTGGTCCAACCTCCAAAATTGGGTTGATGATTTCTCCCCGACGCGGATTTCCATCTTCATCGTCATAGTCGTAAACAAATACGCGCAAACCTACCCCGATTTGCGGAGCTGCCAAACCAACACCGGGAGCTTTTCCCATGGTTTCGAACATATCGCGCACTAGTTCGGCCAACTCGTCGTTAAATTCGGTAACGTTGGCTGCTTCAGCGTGGAGTACTGCTTCTCCTGCTATCAATATCGGTCTAATGGTCACTCAAAAATGATACCCAGACTAAGCCTTCCCAGAGGCCCAAAATGGTTAGGCTTAAGGTTGTTCCGTTAGGGGTTTGATGTTTCGAGCGATTGCTATTACGTTGTCAATTTTGGCAGCGGTTGCTCTAGCATTCGGGGCGCAATTCCAGAACGACTCGGTAACGAAGAACGTTGATAAAAAAGCTGGCGAGAAGCGCGGCGTTGGCTTCAGGAATCTCTTGAACCTAGTGCGTAATCCTCGGTGGCTGACCGGGATGGGATTTCTAAGCGGTGGCGCAGTTCTCCAAATCGCGGCTCTAACCATGGCGCCACTGATTGTGGTGCAACCAATCGGAGCGCTGGCACTGGTCATAACTTCACTTCTAAACGCTCGGGCAACCAAGACTCCGATTTCGAAGGCGGCCTGGTTCGCCATTGCCACTTGCACCATTGGTATCGCTGTTTTTGTGTCCTTGGCCACAACCATTGGCGACGATGAGCGATTATTGACGGATTCCGACCTTGTTTCGCTGCTCGGAGTGATTGCGGTGGTACTTATAGTTTTTGGACTGCTTTTCTTCCTAACCAGAAAGAAGGCAACGGCGCTCAACTTCATTCTGGGCGCGGGAATTCTCTACGGGTTTGGTATCACATTCATCAAGGCAGTCATCCAGAGAATTGCTCAGGGCCACTTTGAGTGGCTCAGTGCGTGCTGTGCTCTTGCTGCGATCGGTGCAATTTGCTTTGGGGCTTGGTTCGTTCAAAATGCCTACGCTTCTGGACCACCAGACCTGGTGATCGCGGGTCTAACGGTGATCGATCCCATGGTTGCTATCTCTATCGGCATCGTGATTCTTGGTGAGGCATCCAACGCATCGGTTTCGGCAATGGTTGTTTTCATTGCGAGCGGAGCGACCGCAGTTTTGGGGGTGTGGCTCCTCTCTAAGGTTCATCCAGAGTTGAGAGTCACCAATGGGCGTTAGCACCTTAGTTATCGCTTGCGACACGTTCGCTCCCGATCGAAACGGTACCGCCACATTCGCTAAGAATCTGGCTACGTCAATGCAGCAGAAAGGTTACGAGGTTCACGTAATCGCTCCCGCCACTTCAAAGCTTTATGGAACGTTTAGAGAAAATCACGATGGCATCCCTCTAGTAGTTCATCGTCTAAAAAGTTTCAGACTGCCATTTCAACCGGTACAGCGATTTGTGAATCCCGTGGGCCTGACCAGAAGGCTAAGCGGTCTAATCTCTGCGATTGGGCCAGATGTGGTGCACATTCAATCCCACCTAAACCTTGGACATCATGCGGCGAGTGCTGTTCGTAAGGGAACGATTCGGCTCATTGCAACAAATCACCTTGACGCTGAGAATTTTGTTGAGAATGTTCTACAGGCTCCGCAGTTTGTCAAAAATTTCCTAACCAAGCTGGTCATGCGAAATGCGTCGAAGGTTTTTAGGTCTGCCGATGCGGTGATAGCGCCAAATCTCCGAGCCGCTCTAATGCTGGAATCGGTTATTCCCAACATAAAAGTCTTTGCTGTTTCTGGGGGAGTGAATCTCACGACCTACAAAAAGGTCACAAAGGCGATTCAGGCTAACCAGGTGATCACCTATGTGGGTCGACTCGATCGTGAAAAACATGTTTATGTGTTACTCGAAGCGTTGGCTCGACTTCCGAAGGCAATGAAGCTTGAGGTGATTGGTTCGGGTTCCCAGCAATCCGAGCTGCTTGCCCTTGCCAAAGAATTGAAAATTGAATCAAGAGTCACATTCTTCGAGGATCTCAACGACGAACAAGTTGCGGAGAAACTCGGCATTGCATCAGTGTTCGTTATGCCTTCGATCCAAGAACTGCAATCGATGGCAACCTTGGAGGCAATGGCAGCTGGTCGTCCAGTAGTTGCAGCAAATTCCATGGCTCTGCCAAATCTGGTTGCGGATGGTGTGAATGGGTATCTATTCAAGCCGGACTCTCCTTCGGACCTCGCTCAGAAGCTCGAAAGAGTTTTTGCCCTAAGCGCTAAGGAATATGAGAGCTTCTGCCAAGCATCTTTGGCTAAGGCCGCACAGCATGATTTACTCCATACTGTGGCTAACTACGAAAGAATATACGCTGGCCAAGAACCAATACCAAGCGAAATGCTAAACGAGAGCGGATACGCCTCAGAACCAACGGTTGCCGCTCGTTTGACTAAGTTGGTTCGTCGCGGATCCAAATCCATTGAGCGAGGCGCAAATGGCGTTTTTGAACGGCTAGACGGCGCTAGAGGAGCTGTTTCCGAGTCATTTAGCGATGTTCGCTTCAACATTGAAAAGCGCAGTCGCAAGGTTGTTAGGAAACTTAGTTCGTCACTGCGTGCTGCTTTGGAGCGAATTCGCAAGGACGACTAGGCTAGTTACTTGTGACTAGGGGAGTTAGCTCAGCTGGTTAGAGCAGCGGACTCATAATCCGTCGGTCACGGGTTCAAGTCCCGTACTCCCCACATGATGATTTTGAGATTGCCGACTCTCGCCGACGAAAAGGTTTTGCGCCTCGCCGATTCTGAACTAGAACTTGATGGATCCAATTTCCTCCTCGACGGCTTTCAGGAGTCCGAAGCTGATTTTCAAGAGTACCTAGATCGTGTTCACAGCAGTCTCGTTGGTGAGAATCTCTTGCCAGGCCGAGTGCCTTCAACTTTCTTGGTAGCAGTTGTCGACGGCGAAATCGTCGGTCGAACCTCAATCCGGCACGAGCTAAACGAATGGCTAACCAACTTTGGTGGCCACATCGGTTACGCGGTTAGACCTGGTTTTAGGCGACGAGGTTACGCTACCGAAATTCTGTCTCAGTCACTTGTTATCGCATCCAACCTAGGAATCGCTAACATTTTGATGACCAGCAACGATGACAACGTCGCCTCGATCAGGATTATCGAAAAGCACGGGGGAGTGCTCGAAAATAAGGTAGACCAAGACGGTGTTTTGCTGCGCCGCTACTGGATCAACAATTCTTAGTCGTTGAACTTTGCTTGTAGGTTTCTAACTCCTGGCACCATGAGTGCTCCGACAATGGCCAGTAACGAAATCGAAGCTCCAATCACCATCGTGGTTTCTATTCCGATTGCCACCGCTAGCGGCCCGGCAATTATGATTCCAAGTGGACCAAGCACAAATGAACCGAACGAATCGTAGGAGTTAACCCTCGAGAGCGATTCTGAGGGAACATTTTGTTGAATGGTAGTAGACCAAACTACGTAAAAAAGATCAAGGGCAATGCCGAACAAGGTGGCGGTAATCAACACTGCGATTATTGGCTGACTGGTTCCGAAGGCGAGCGTGAATAATGGCTCAGCCAGCATGACGATCATCACCATACGCAGCGGGTATCTTGGCCTGGCTCGGTTTGCAATGACGGTGCCGAGCAGGAAGCCGATACTCATGAAGCCAAGCACTAAGCCCCAAGTTGCCGCTCCGTCATAGTTTTCAAGAGACTGTAGCGCCCCTAGAACAGCCCAGATAGCCTCGAAAGTCATGTTGATGAAGCCAAACGCAATCACGATGGTGACGAGCCACGAGCGGGATTTGAACTCATGCCATCCAAGTTTCAGTTCTCTGAAAAAGCGCACCTTTTCACCGCGTTCAGCCTGTCCGGGTTGCGGGAGTTTTGAAAGCGGGTAAACCAGCGCTCCGGCGATGAGAAAAGTTATAGCGTCGACGGCCAGAGCCCAACCAACGCCAAAATAGAGAACCACAATTCCACCGCTGACGGTTCCAAACATGAATGCCACATTCGAACCGAACCCGATCGCGGCATTGGCGCCCTGCAATTTTTCTTCGGGAACCAAAATCGGCGTTAGCCCTGCGAAGGCCGGATACCAAACTCCATTTAGGATGCCTGCGAGCAAGCCTACGATGGTCAGGAGCCAAACGCTTGGGCTTCCACTAATGAACGACCAGGCCGCAACAAGGATGAGAGCACTCAGCCACATATCGGTTAGCCCCATAACCTTGGCTCTCCCATACTTATCGGCAATGGTTCCGCCCACAATGAGCAACAGAAGAATCGGAAGGGTTCGGGCTCCCTGAACCAGACTTAGCGATCCAGCGTCAGCCCCCGCAATTCCTAAAACCCCAAACGCTAACGCGACCGGCGAAATCCCGTTCCCGAAGTTCGATATAGTTCTAGCTGCAAAGAATTGGTAAAAGTGGGGAACCGACCCTAACTCCTTGAGCGTTTTTATCAAGTGGTTTTTCCGATTTTGGCGTAGTAACAGCTCGGGCAGAGTGATTCGTAAGTTACTTCGGCACCGTCGATTGCAACCTGATCGCCGTCGAAGACGAAGGCGCCATTCTTAAGGCGAGCGTTGAACATTGCTTTTTTGCCGCAGCGGCAAATTGTCTTCAGTTCTTCGAGAGTATGAGCAATTTCTAGAAGTCGGATGCTGCCTGGGAATCCATTAGTGAGAAAGTCGGTGCGAATACCATAGGCCAAGACGGGCACTCCATCAATAACGGCAATTTCCATCGCCTGATCAACTTGCTCGGCAGTGAGAAATTGCGCTTCGTCGACGAGTAGGCAGTCAATCTTGGAGCCGGTCGATTGCGAGTGCTCAGCAAATTTGGTACGTAAGTTCTCAGTAGGAAGTATCACGAAATCAACGTCGCGTGCCATTCCAAGACGGCTAACCACGGAAAGATTACCCTTGGTATCAACGGCAGGCTTTACGATTGCAACGCTTTGGCCCCGCTCTTCGTAGTTATAGGCAACCTGAAGAAGCGCAGTGCTCTTTCCGCTGTTCATCGCACCGTGACGAAAATACAACTTACCCATAACCGACTGCCTTTCAAACGATTTGAGTCTAGCAATCACAGGCTTAAAGTCTTCGAGGCATCCAGAAAAACGGGACGCCTCGAAGATTTAGAAGATGCTTAGTGAAGTTCTTTGTGTTTCTTGGCTGCTTCCAATTCAATTGATCCAACAGGGCTAACCCGGTCTTCAAAGAACCACTTCGACATTGCCGAACGAATGCGCGCACCCATGGTGATAACACCCTTTGAATTTGGCCTTGCCAGAGTAGGGGAGTATTCCTTGAAATCGGTCAACTTCCAAATCTGGTATTCGTCGGCCTCCTCGTGAATCTCAACGTACTCGCCGTGTGGCAGTCGAATAATTCGACCACTTTCGTGCCCATGAAGAACAATCTCTCGGTCCTTACGCTGAAGAGACAGACACATTCGCTTGGTTACGTAGTAGGCAACAAGTGGAAGCACAATCAGCGAAATCTGCATCGTGGTTAGCACGTGGTTGAGCGATAGCTTGAAGTTTGTGGCGATTAGGTCGGTGCTCGCTCCAGCCCATAGAACTCCGTAGAAAGTGACTCCAGCTGCGCCAATTGCGGTGCGAGTTGGTGCGTTTCTTGGGCGATCTAGCACGTGGTGTTCACGCTTGTCGCCGGTAACCCACGCTTCGATAAACGGGTAAACGGCAACTACACCGAGCAAACCCACTCCAACTAGCATTGGGATAAGGATGTTCCAGGACCAAGTGTTGCCACCTAGCACTGTTTCTAGCCCGCTCGGGGTCAAACGTAGTGCACCATCT
>CAIJWY010000011.1 GCA_903824455.1 uncultured Micrococcales bacterium | reverse complement strand
ATCTAGCCTTGATGAAGCCGCGCTCAAAGTCGGTGTGAATAACCCCGGCTGCTTGAGGAGCCTTGTCGCCAATGCGAATGGTCCAGGCACGAGCCTCTTTAGGGCCAGCAGTAAGGTAAGTCTGAAGACCCAGGGTGCGGAAACCAACACGAGCCAACTGATCCAAACCTGACTCACCAAGACCAAGTGACTCGAGTAGCTCATTCGCTTCCTCGGTGGTGAGATCGATCAGTTCACTCTCAACCTTGGCATCAAGGAAAACGGCTTCCGAAGGGGCCACAAGGTCCGCGAGCGCCTTCTTCTTCGCTGGGTCGACGAGAATGCTCTCGTCCACGTTGAAAACATAAAGAATCGGTTTCGCGGTAAGGAGCCCAAGCTCCTTGATCGGAGTTAGGTCAATCTTCGTGGCGCTTAGCGGCTTTCCGTCGTTTAGTTCCTTCAAAGCTTCGTCGACCACATCGAGCGTGGCAGGGTCAGCTTTCTTGCCCTTTACTTCTTTCTCAATGCGAGTGCGGGCCTTTTCTAGGGTCTGCATGTCGGCCAGAATCAGTTCGGTGTTGATGGTCTCGATGTCTGAGTGGGCATCCACCTTGCCGTCAACGTGAATCACGTCTGGGTCAACAAATCCTCGCACTACCTGGGCGATGGCATCGGCTTCACGAATGTTGGCAAGGAACTGGTTACCCAGCCCTTCACCAACCGAAGCCCCTCGCACGATTCCCGCGATGTCAACGAAAGAGACCGGAGCTGGCAAAATTCGCTCACTACCGAAGATGGCAGAAAGCCGGTTCAATCGAGCGTCTGGCAAGTTCACCACACCAACGTTTGGCTCGATCGTTGCGAACGGGTAATTCGCTGCGAGCACGTTGTTTTTAGTAAGTGCGTTGAAAAGAGTTGACTTGCCGACGTTGGGTAGTCCGACGATTCCGATAGTTAAGGCCATCTACAGAGTTTAATTGACTAATGCCTCTCAACTTCACCGCCATCGACTTTGAAACCGCCAATGGTTCACCCGCTTCGCCATGCGCGGTTGGTTTGGTGAAGGTGCGAGATGGCAAATTGGTCGACGGTTTGGCGATGCTGTTTCAACCGCCTTACCCTCACAACTGGTTCCACGAGGGCAACATAAAGGTTCACGGAATTCGTCCGGCAGATGTTGATGACGCCATTTCTTGGGATCAGGCTCTCGGGCTTCTTCTGAACTTTGCCGGCGACGATGTTCTTGTGGCTCACAACGCACCTTTCGATATGGGGGTTCTCAAGTCTTCCGCGAACGCGATTGAGGCCCCGCTCCCCCGCATCAGTTATGCCTGTTCACTCGAGATTTCGCGCAAGACCTACAACCTGGAGTCGTATCGGTTGAACTCGGTGGCTTATGCGATTGGGCACGAAGACTTCAAGCATCACGACGCCTTGGCAGATGCCGATGCCTGCGCCAGGATCATGGTTCACGCAGCCAATCGTCACGGGGTTGAGTCATTGGAAGAACTGCTCGAAGCTACCGGTAAGAAATTCAAGGTTCTAGTAACCGAATAATGTCTTTGGTCCGTGGCATAGTTTGCCCATGGATACTTACATTTTTCTTGGAATTGGTTTGCTTGCCGGAGCAGTAATCGGCTGGCTTTTGGGTTCTCGCGGCAAGGGCAACGACCCCGTGTCTAAGGCTCTGCTTGAAGCGGAACAGGCCAGAGCACTTCGCGCCGAAGGCGAGTTGGTTCAGCTTCGTGAAACCGCGCGTTTGGAGGCAGAACAGGATGCCAAGGTTCTATCCGAGATTTCTCCTCTGAAAGAGAAGCTTGGTGAAATGCAGGCCAAGGTGGAAGAGCTTGAGAAAGAGCGCACCGGCCAGTTCAACACCATCACCGAGCAGATTCGAAACCAGCAGGCAATCGATTCCCAGCTTCGCAACACCACTGCAGTGCTCGCTAATGCACTGACAAACAACCAGACCCGAGGCGGTTGGGGTGAAACTCGCCTAGAAGACATCGTGAAGACTGCTGGCTTGGTCAAGGGTGTTCACTACGAAACCCAGTTTGAAACCGTGAATCACGACGACGTGAAGATCCGACCAGACATGGTGATCATGTTGCCTCAAGCCAAGTTTGTTGCAATCGACTCGAAGGCTCCAATGGCCAGTTATCTAAAAGCGCAGGAAGAGCGCGAAAAAGGTATCGAAGCCAACAAAGATCTCATCAAGCAGTATCTGAAGCAGCACATCACCGATGTGAAGAAGCACATTCAAGACCTAGCCAAGAAAGACTACTGGTCTGGTTTGGAGAACTCGCCTGAGTTCACGCTCTTGTTCATTCCTTCAGAGCCGGTTTTGGCGGCCACCCTCGATGAAGAAAACCTCATGGAATACGCGTTCCAGAACCGAGTGGCTCTGGTTTCGCCAGTTTCACTATTTGCCGTTCTAAAAACAGTTGCCTACACCTGGCGCCAGAACGCCGATGAAAAGGTGATTCACGACATCATCAATCTCGGAACCACTCTCTATCGAGAAGTTCGCATCATCGGTGAAAAGTATTCGAAACTTGGCGGCCACATCGATGCAGTTGTCGACGACTACAACAAGCTGCTGTCGAATCTGGATAAAAGTTTCTTAAAGCCAACACGTGATTTGAACTCAGCTTCCCAAAATCGACTCGGCATCGAAGTGATCCCTGAGCCGAAAGTAATCGAAACCGACACCAAGCGAGCTTCGAGCCAAGAACTCACCGAAGGCCCCGAAACTACCGACAAGTAGCCACAGCGAGGTTACAAAGTAACCAGTTTGACTTGTTGACTAGGTATACTTTTTGGAAGTAGCGGACGAAGACGTCTAGCTGGATTAAAAGCCACAGACCGTACTTACCGCACAAGGAGACCTCATGAGCGGCGCGCCTATCATCACCTTGACTCCGGCCCCAACGCTGGACCGCACTTACTTCGTTCACAACCTAATTGAAGGTGGCGTGAACCGCGCCGACGGCGTTTCTGAAGAGCTTGCTGGCAAAGGCATCAACGTAACCCGTGGCCTTTACCTTTCTGGAGTAAAAGCTCCTGGAGTAATCCCAATCGGTAACAGCGACCCAGGAGTGCTTGCTCGCACCGGCTCGATTGAGCAGTTCATTCCGCACTGGGTTGATGGAACTCTTCGAGTTTCAACCACGATTGTTGAGAAAGACGGACCAACCACGAAAGTCAACGAGGCTCCTCGCCCGCTTTCCGACAGCGACTGGAAAGAAGTGGTTGCACTAACCATTGCCAAGGTAAAAGAAAACAATGCCAAGTGGTTGGTTATCGCCGGAGCACTTCCAATCGACAAGGGAACCCATACCTTCGTTGATCTCGAACCGCTGTTTCACGCCATGCACGACATGGGTGTTCGCGTGGCAATGGATTCAAGCGGTGAACCGCTAAAGGTTTACGCGTCTAAAGGATTGCCTTCGGTCATCAAGCCAAACGCCCACGAACTGGCTGAAACAGTTGGACGCGATCTCTACACCGTTGGAGATGTTATCGATGCAGCTCGCGAACTCTGCGAGCACGGGGTTGAATGCGTACTGGCCAGCCTCGGACCAGACGGCATGGTTGCTGTTACCAAGGAGCATGCCTGGAAAGCAAAGACGGCGCCGGTAAAGGTAATTAACACCGTTGGTGCTGGCGATGCAACTTTGGCCGGATTCTTGACCGCAGTTGTTACCAACCCGGTTTCAAATAACGACGAGTTTGGTGTTGGTTTCAACGTTCCCCTCGGCGTGAAAACTGCCGTTCAATACGGAGCAGTCTCTGTTACCCAACCAACTTCCGGTCTTGAGAATCTCGACAACATGCCTGAGGCGGAGATAACTGATAACCCGGATCGCGATGCTCCGCTTGAAGAAGTCGCTCATTCTGCACCAACCAAATAAGTTTGTAATACCAGCCACATCCATTTAGGAGAGAAATGCCAGTAGCAAGT
>CAIJWY010000010.1 GCA_903824455.1 uncultured Micrococcales bacterium | reverse complement strand
CCGCCCACACCTGAGTCGAAAATACCTATCGGAGCATCATTCACGTTTTCAAGTCTAGTTAGCGGTGCCAGACCTAGTCGGTAGGCTGGTTAGGTGCAGAAATCCACCGCGCTACTAACAGACCGTTATGAACTAACGATGGTTCAAGCCGCACGCTCTTCTGGTTTGGGTTCACGCGAATGCGTTTTTGAAACCTTCAGCCGACAGCTACCGGCAGGGCGCCGCTACGGAGTGGTGGCCGGAACCGGACGCCTGCTCGAAGAGTTGCCCAAGTTTCGTTTTCACGAGAGCGAGTTGACCTGGCTTGCAGAGGCCAATGTGGTCGATTCAGCAACCATCGATTTTCTAGCAGATTTCAAATTCACCGGGAATATTTGGGGTTACCGCGAAGGCGACGCCTACTTTGCCTACTCCCCCGTGATTGTGGTTGAGGCTCCGTTCGAGCAAGGTGTCCTGCTGGAAACGATGATTCTCTCAATCATGAACTACGACTCGGCAGTAGCATCCGCCGCTTCAAGAATGCGCACCGCAGCTGGAGATCGCTACCTAGCCGAAATGGGTGGACGCAGAACCAATGAGCAGTCGGCAGTTGCCGCCGCCAGGGCTTCCTTTATCGCCGGCTTTGATGCCACATCTAATCTTGAAGCTGGGCGAAGTTGGGGAATCCCGACCATGGGCACCGCAGCGCATGCCTTCACCCTTCTCCACAACAGCGAAACCGACGCATTCCGCGCTCAGGTTGCGACTTTCGGCACGGGCACCACGTTGTTGGTAGACACCTACAACACCGACGAAGGCGTTCGTAAGGCGATTGAAGTGGCCGGCACCGAATTAGGTGCCGTTCGAATCGACTCTGGTGACCTTGGCGTTGAAGTTACCAGAGTTAGAGCCCTACTCGATAGCCTCGGTGCCACCAAAACCAAAATTACTGTTACCAACGATCTCGACGAGCACGCGATTGCATCGTTAGCGGCAGCGCCGGTAGACAACTATGGCGTGGGCACATCGGTGGTCACCGGTTCCGGTGTGCCAACGGCGGGCTTTGTTTACAAACTGGTTGCCCACAGGGATGATCAGGAAAACTGGGTAAGCGTTTCGAAGCTTTCGACCAACAAAACCAATATGGGTGGTCGCAAGCAGGCGCTTCGTCAAATTGAAAGCGGAATTGCCACCAAAGAGCTTTTAGCAGCCGGACATGAAGTGCCCGTGGGTCGCAATGTTCGCGAGCTTTTGGTGCCGCTGGTTTCCGAGGGAGAGATCCGTGAAGAGTTCACGGGTTCGGTTTCTGTTGTTTCAGCTAGAGAAGTTCACCGCTCGGCGATGGCTGAACTACCGATGCAGGCCCACCGGTTACAACGCGGAAACACCGCTTTGCCAACCGAGTTTATCTAGGGCTTGTCGTTACCCGAACTCTTCGGGTCTTCTGGGCGCAAGCCATCGTAAATTTCTTTACAGGTTGGACAAACCGGAAACTTCTCGGGGTCTCGACCAGGCACCCACACTTTGCCGCAGAGCGCATGAACTGGAGTTCCCAAAACTGCCGACTCAACAATCTTTTCTTTACGAACGTAGTGAGAATAGCGTTCGTGGTCGCCCGGTTCTAGATGCTGAATTTCCTCTTCAACGAGAAGATCACCGGTAGGTGCTGGAATGGTTTCCTGAGAAGTCATAACCTAAATTATTTCAGAGTTCCTAGAGTCACAGTCATGGTCTGTGTCTTACCGTCACGAACGAATTCGAGGGTGGCCTGAGTCTTGGCCGCTTCCCACCGAACTGCGGCGGTAAGGTCGCCGGCGTCCATGATCGGCTCACCGTTGAACTTGGTGACCAAATCACCAGCTTTCAAGCCAGAGCTTTCGGCTGGGCCGCCCACAGTTACCTCTTTGATTAGAGCGCCGATTGAAAAAGACGAAGACGAGTTGGCATTGAACGGCTGATCGGTGACCATGGCCCCTAGCAGTGCGTGGGTAGCTGCTCCGGTCTTGATGATTTCGTCCGCCACGCGCTTAGCCACATTCGAAGGAATCGAAAAGCCCACGCCGATGTTTCCGCTCTGAGCGGTGCTGGATGAAGAACCGGTAGAGGCGATTGCCACGTTGATGCCAACTAGGGCACCCTTCGAATTCACCAGAGCCCCGCCCGAGTTACCAGGGTTGATTGCCGCATCGGTCTGAATCACGCGAAGACTAACCGGAGCTGCGCCCTTGCCATTCCATAGTTGAAGCCCGCTGCCATTTTCACCAGGTACCGAAGAGTTCGCAACGGCGATGGTTCGGTTAAGTGCTGAGACCACACCCACGGTGACCGATGCGGTGAGTCCGAGTGGAGAACCGATTGCCACCACAGAGTCGCCAATGTTGAGCGAACTTGAGTCGGCAAACGCGATTGGAGTGAAACTCATCGGCGAATCGATTTTGATTACCGCAAGGTCATTGATCGGATCGGTTCCAATTACCGTGGCCGAATAGGTTCGTTTGTCGAAAGTCTGAACCTCAACCGTTGGGTTTTTCGCTTGCCCGTCAAGCGTGACCACGTGCGTGTTGGTAAGAATGTAGCCATCTGCGGTCAAGAAAACGCCTGACCCGGAACCGCCGGAGGTGCTGGAACCCACATTGATCGTGACCACACTCGGCAAAGCCTTTTGCGATGCGCCACTAACCCAGTTAACTTCCAAGGAGTTGTTTACAACCACCGGAGTTGGGCTGGTTCCAAGGTAGTAACCACCAACTGCGATACCTCCGCCGAGCAGAGAACCAACCATGGCCCCAATTAGGACTCCACCGGTTACGGTAAGCGGTTTACGCAACTTCTTGGCCTTAGGCAGAACCGACAACTGTTCCACTGGGCGGTCGAAAAAGAATTGACGGTTTTGATCATCAGACATGTATTCAAGTTTATGAACTCATCCTGAAAGGTTTCTGTGATTTAGCAACCGATTGCAATTGGTTTTTGAAGACAGGTCCAATGCACCAGCCTTACCAGGTCCGAACTTGTCAAAGTCTTTTGTCCCACGTTTACAACTACAGGCAAACTATTGGCAGCGATTTGACCGGGTAGAACCACCCACGCGCTTTTACCAATGATTCGGTATTTGACCGAATAGTTCACGGTTAGACGCACGGTAAAGGTTCCAGACTCAGCCCAACTATGGTTCGCATCCCTATCAGCTGAGGTTTGCCCGTCACCGAAACTCCAAAGGTAGCTCACCGGTTGGAACCGAACCTGAGTTGGATACCAAAGCAACATTCGGTTCCTCGTGTGTCGAACCGCAAGCGAAGAGAAGCCTAGAGAATTTCCCGGAACTAAGTCGGTTGAGCCAGCCAGCTTGATTCGCGGTCGATCTGGGGTAACCGAAAACTCGTTCTTCCAATTCACTTTCTTCACCGGGGATGCGCGAACTATGGGCTTTTTTGGGATTTTGGGCTTCGGAAGTAATTTCCATAACTCACGGCCGCAGACCTTCGCTGTATTGCCGCTAACCAGACCGGAATGTTTCAGAAGACCCGATTGAACCCCGACCTTGGAACATCCAGCAGCGTGCACCGGTGGTGCGTGAATGATTCCTTGAAAAACTATGGCCATCGACAGGACCATAGATGCCAAAGCTTTTAACATCTGCCGAGAATAGCGGTGAATGCTTTTTGACCTGGAAAGTTTTCCACAGTTAAAGAAACAAACCCAATCGAAAATCGATTGGGTTTGTTATCTAGTTGCGGAGGCAGGATTTGAACCTACGACCTCCGGGTTATGAGCCCGGCGAGCTACCGAACTGCTCCACCCCGCGGTGTGAGTTCAGTTTAGCACTAAACCTGTGCTACTTGCCAGCCGCCTTTTGAGCCGCCGCAATGGCAGTCTTCAGAGCCTGCGCCGCCTTACCGTAGGCAGCCCAGTCGCCAGACTTCATAGCCGAATCCTGATCAGCTAACGCTTTCTGAGCGGCAGCTAGGGCCTTGGCCAGACTAGAAACATCCGGAGTGGTTCCACCATCAATCGGAGGAACAACAACTCCAGAGCCGAAGAGGCTGTTTAGTGCTCCTTCCAGAGTGTCTTCAAAGGCAATCTTGTCGCCAAACATAACCAGCACCTTCTTCAGGAGAGGGAAACTCGTTTCGCCTGTGGACTGGATGTAAACCGGCTGAACGTAGAGCAAGCCACCTCCAACCGGAAGCGTGAGCAAGTTTCCTCGCAACACCTTGGTGGAACCCTGTTGCAATAGGTTGAGGAGTCTTGAAACTTCAGGGTCGGTGGTGAATGAGTTCTGCACCTGACCAGGACCTGGAACCACCGAGTTCTTTGGCAGGGTAAGGAGTCGAAGTTTTCCGTACTCTTTGTCGACGGTGCCGTCAATGGCACCTGCGTCAGAGTTAGCAACCAGATAGCCAGTCAGTACGCTTCGGTTAGCCTCACCGGTAGATCGCGGAATGAATCCGGTGTAAAGCGAGAAGTCCGATTTTGAAGCTCCCGGTGCCTGCATGGTTAGGTAATAGGCCGGCTGGAATGCCGTGGTGTTGGTATCGCTTGAAGGGTCGTTTGGAACCATCCATGCGTCCTGTTGGGAGTAGAACGCCCCGGCTTCGGCTACGTGGTACTGACCCAAAATTCCTCGCTGAATCTTAAACAGGTCGGCTGGGTAACGAACATGGCTCAGCAGTGAACCAGACATTTCGCTGATTGGCGAAACATTTCCCGGGTAAACCTTCATCCAAGTTTTTAGAATCGGATCTTCTGCATCCCAGGCGTAGAGCTTTACCGAGCCGTCGTAGGCATCGACAGTTGCTTTGACCGAGTTTCGGATGTAGTTGATGTCTGGACCAGAAACCTGAATTGAAGAGTCGGATGCCGCGTCACCATAGTTCTCGGCTCGAGAGTATGGGTACTGGGAAGACGTGGTGTAGCCATCAACAATCCACTTGATTCGGCCGTCTACCACTGCAGGGTAAATGTCGCTATCGAGCGTTAGATAAGGGGCCACCGCGCCAACGCGCTCTAGTGGGTTGCGATCGTAAAGGATCTGCGAAGAGTTACTGATTGCATCTGAAAGTAGCAGTTGCTCGCTCGAGAACTTGATTGCATATGCCAAACGCACGTAGAGGTTATCTAGCTTCGGCCCACCGTTACCGCTAAAGGTGGTGTAGGTCTGTTCAACGTTATCGGCTCCACCGGGGTAATCCATTTCGCGGTCTTTACCGGTGCCACCAACGATTGAGTAGCTAGGAGAATTCTCACCGAAGTAAATGCGTGGTTCGTACTTCCCGAGCTGCCCTTCGGTAGGGATACCCTTCTGCAAGAACACCGGCTGGCCATCGCTGTCGCGCTGGTTACCGTAAGCAGCAACCAAACCGTAGCCGTGGGTGTAGACCAAAACGTTGTTGAACCAAGACTGCGAGCTTCCAAGCCCGCTCTGGTTCAGTTCACGTGCCGCTATAACGGTGTCTTGAATTTTTCCGTCTAGGGTGTAGCGGTCAACGTCGAGGGCGCTAGTGAAGTTGTAGTACTGGCGATACTGCTCCAGCTGGCGGAACGAACTCGAGACCAGCATCGGGTCGAGGATTCGAATGTTCGTGGTGGTATCGGCGTCGTTTCTAAGGTCGGCTTCCGTGGCTGTGGTCACAGCGTTGTACTCGATGGTCTCAACCTGATCTAGACCGTAGGCAAATCTGGTTGCCTCTAGGTTTCGCTCGATGTATTCGCTTTCCAGAGTGCGCTCATTTGGCACTACCTGGAAAGTTTGAACCATCCACGGATACACTCCACCTAAAATCAGCGAGCTCACCACCATCAAACCGGTG
>CAIJWY010000009.1 GCA_903824455.1 uncultured Micrococcales bacterium | reverse complement strand
CACCTACTGCGAGCCTGAAGTTGCCAGTGTTGGTCTCTCGGAAGCAAAGGCTAAGGAAGTCTATGGAGCCGACAACGTTTCGACCTACGAGTACAACCTCGGTGGAAATGGAAAGAGCCAAATTCTCGGCACAGCAGGATTCATCAAGCTCGTTCGCAAGAACAATGGCCCGGTAATCGGTGTGCACATGATTGGATCGCGCGTTGGCGAGCAAATCGGTGAAGGTCAGCTAATCGTTAACTGGGAAGCGTACCCAGAAGATGTTGCAAGTTTGCTTCACGCCCACCCAACCATGAACGAAGCGATCGGCGAAGCGCACCTAGCGCTAGCCGGTAAGCCACTTCACGCACACGCATAAACTTTTAGAAACCATATCAAGGAGTAAGTAATGAGCGACAACGTACTACTGCCAGCACTTGGCGAGAGCGTTACCGAAGGTACCGTAACCCGTTGGTTAAAGAAGGTTGGCGACACGGTGGCCGTTGACGAGCCTCTAGTTGAGATCTCCACCGACAAGGTCGATACCGAAATCCCATCTCCGTTTGCTGGAGTTCTTGAGCAAATCTTGGTCAAAGAGGATGAGACCGCCCAGGTTGGCGCTCCCCTAGCGATAATTGGTTCCGGCAGTGGAGCATCCGCTCCGGTCGCAGAACCAATTGCCACTCCTGTTGTTGAGGTGCCAGCACCGGTTGCTGCACCAGTTATCGAAGTGCCAGCGCCAGTTGCTGCGCCAGTTATTGCAGCTCCTCCAGTTGCTCCTCCAGTTGTTTCAGCACCGCTAGTTACTGCTCCCCCGGTCACCCCATCGGGTAGCCACGTCTCAGACGCAGGCTACGTAACTCCGCTGGTTCGCAAATTAGCTTCGGAAAACGGGATCGACTTGACTAGCCTTGCCGGCACCGGTGTCGGTGGAAGAATCCGCAAGGACGACATCATCGCCGCCGCCACTGGCGCTATCCAAACTATTCCTGCCCAAGCGGTTGCCCCAATCGTGCAGGTTTCGGCACTTCGTGGGCAAACCGAACCGATGTCGCGCTTGCGCAAGGTTCTTGCCGAACGAGCAGTGGCATCGATGCAGCAAAGCGCACAACTAACCACCGTGGTTGAAGTAGATATGACCAAGGTTGCTCAGCTACGTTCCAGAGTCCAGGCTGATTTCACCGCGCGCGCAGGTGTAAAGCTGAACTTCATGCCTTTCTTCACCCTGGCTGCTGCCGAGGCCTTGAAAGCACACCCAAAGTTGAACGCTTCGATCAGTGGCGAAAATGTGGTTTACCACCCAACCGAGAACATCAGTTTTGCCGTAGACAGCGAACGCGGTTTACTAACCCCGGTTATTCGCGAAGCTGGAAACCTAAACCTCGCGCAGATTGCTCAGCAAATCGCCGACCTTGCTGCCCGAACCAGAAGCAGTCAGTTGAAGCCAGATGAGCTCGGTGGTGGAACTTTCACTCTCACCAACACCGGTTCCCGCGGAGCACTATTTGACACTCCGGTGGTATTCCTTCCTCAGGTTGCCATCCTCGGCACCGGAATCGTGGGCAAGCGTGCCGTTGTGGTTTCGGACGAAATGGGTAATGACTCGATTGCAATTCGCAGCATGGTTTACCTTGCTCTTTCATACGACCACCGACTTGTCGATGGTGCCGACGCTAGCCGATTCTTGGTAGACATCAAGAGCCGTCTCGAGAACGCCGCGTTTGAAGGCAACCTAGGAATCTAGTTTCTGCAGCTTCAGTACACGCTTGGTCTTACCTTGATCAAGCGTGTAACTGTATCTTTGGCCATCGCAAGCGATTTCCCCAGTTACCACCCCTCCGATTTTCAAAACTTGCGTGTGAGCCAGATAACTCGGAAGTTCGTCGCTGGTTAGCGCTCGGTCTATAACCTTTTCGCTGCAACGATTAGGTTTCTCCACCAATTTCTGCCGAACCGGTTGCGACCTTGATGCTAGGGAAAACAGCATCACACAAGCTATAGAAACGACACCAACAGTAATCACCAATAGTTTTTGCGGTCGAGTTCTCTTAGCTCTGGAACTTAGTAGGGCCTTTATGTCTTCGGCGCATGCCGAGGTTCTTAGCGCAGGACGCCCCTTTAGAAGAACAGTTTCCACACGATACCCTCGCTGCTGCAATCGAAAAGCGAGTCTTGGCCATGAAGGGAATGCGAACCCGAAGGCAACCTCACAGTCTCTTCCAACTGCTACAACGCGAACAGCCCTAAACCGTTGACTTGCCGGCGAAAGCTTCGTGGAGACGTGAAGTGCCATGAAGTAAGTATTCGACCAGAACTTTATGAAATAGCGGGTATGGAAAAACTGTTAGCAACTTCGACAGAAATAGAATTGACCAGTGCCTGAATTTATAGAAGTTGCTCTCGCTCCGAATTACATCGGATACGAAGAAGCATGGGACTTACAGAAAAAAGTTCACGCCGATGTGGCTTCCGGTAATCACCCAAACACCGTATTGCTTCTCGAACACACCCCTGTTTACACAGCGGGAAAACGCACCGACGCAGCCGAACTTCCAAAAGATGGAACACCGGTGATTGAAACCGATCGTGGCGGCAAGATCACCTGGCATGGGCCCGGTCAACTGGTTGGCTACCCGGTCATGCAACTTCCTAGACCAATCGACGTGGTTGGTTACGTGCGTTGGTTGGAGCAGGTACTAATTGATTCCATCTCCGAGTTTGGGCTGAAGACCGAGCGAGTTGAAGGGCGTTCAGGAGTTTGGGCTCCGATCGAAAATGGCCACGTGAAAGTTGCTGCAATAGGAATCCGCGTTGCAGACCACACCACGATGCATGGTTTCGCGCTCAACTGCAACAACTCACTGGATGCCTATGAGGCCATAATTGCCTGCGGCATTTCCGACGCTAAGACCAGCACCCTGACAGAATTGTTAGGACGAGAAATAACTCCGGCCATGGCGAGTGCGGTAATTCAGCGTCACCTCGGAGAAATAGGCAAGGCAAGAACATGAGCGAGACCAAACCAGAACGCAAACTTCTGCGGATTGAAGCTAGAAATTCTGCAGTCCCAATTGAGAAAAAGCCGGACTGGATCAAAACTCGGGCCAAGATGGGTCCCGAGTATCTTGCCATGCAGGCGCTGGTAAAGACCGAGGGCCTTCATACGGTTTGTCAAGAAGCGGGCTGTCCAAACATTTTCGAGTGTTGGGAAGATCGCGAGGCAACGTTCCTCATCGGTGGTTCGCAGTGCACTCGTCGCTGTGATTTCTGCCAGATCGACACCGGCAAGCCGGACGACTTCGATGCTGATGAACCAAGACGAGTT
>CAIJWY010000008.1 GCA_903824455.1 uncultured Micrococcales bacterium | reverse complement strand
TCGGTGGCGTGCCAGAGCGGTGAGACCCAGGCAATCTGCTGAACCAGTTCCGGCATATTTTCGATCTGGTAAAAAGTTCCCGAGAACATGAACATTGGGGCAATGATGAAGCGCATCATTAGCACCAGCCAGTCGCCTTCGGCATTTACGAAAGCAGAGTAGGCCAACATTACGAAACCAAAGGCCGCTCCAACGAAAACGGCGATCAGTAGCTGCAGGGGCACAGCTTCCCACGTCATGGCGCCGAATAAGACCAGGAATACGGCGTAGATTCCCGAATTCATGATCACTCGGAACATCGCGTAATACATCAGCCCACTGGCGATTTGTCTGCCGGTGATTGCGGTCTGGTTCATGGCAAAAAACGACTTCTCCCAGCTGAACCCCTGAAGTACCACGAATGATGTTTCATCGACCGCCACCTGAAGGGCGCTGGCCATGAGCAGGGCGGGAGCCAAAAAGGTCAGGTAAGAAACTCCATCGACCAACCCGAGGTTTTTGGATACCAGAGAGCCAAGACCAATTCCGATGCTCATGAGATAGAGCAGCGGGTGGCCGATGCCATAGGCGAGCATGGGTGTCATCCATTTGAAAGATTCGCGTCCTCGGGCCAGGCCAACGTAAACCGAACCCCATCGAGCAGGCTTCGCGGGGTCGACCAGTTTGGCCGCACCCTGCCAGTTAGCGAAAACTTGAGACACTAATCAACCAGCGTTCTGCCGGTGAGGCGCAGGAACACGTCTTCTAGTGAACTCCGACGTACCAGCGATGTCACCGGGTTCAACCCAAGCTTGGTCACCTTCTCCAAAGTCTTTTCACCGTTCTCGGTGTAAACGAGGATGCGGTCGGGAAGCACTTCGAGTCGGTCGCCAACTTTTGCGAGCTTCTTGGCAGCGGCGGCATTTCCTTGAGATCCGAAGCGAACCTCGAGCACTTCCTTGCTCGAATACTTTTTGATCAGCTCTGGCGGGCTGCCTTCGGCCATGATGCGACCTTTATCCATGACCACGATTCGGTCGCAGAGTTGCTCGGCTTCGTCCATGTAGTGGGTGGTGAGTACCAGGGTCACCCCTAGTTCCTTCAGGCGGAACAGGCGGTCCCAAAGAATGTGACGAGCCTGAGGGTCGAGGCCGGTGGTTGGTTCATCGAGTAGCAGGATCTCCGGCTCATTAACCAGACCTCGAGCGATGGTGAGCCTGCGCTTCATGCCACCCGAAAGTTCATCGGTCTTAACGTTGCGCTTTTCTTCAAGCTGAGCAAAGGCCAGAAGCTCGTCGATTTTGGCATTCAAAAACTTGCGACTGAGCCCAAAATAGCGACCGTAAACCAAAAGGTTTTCCCAAACCTTAAGTTGGCGATCTAGATTGTCTTGCTGAGGAACCACGCCGAGGTGAGCACGAATCTCCGGGCCAAACTTGTCTGGGTCTTTTCCAAGAATTTGTAATTCGCCAGCGGTGCGCTGAAGCGTGGAGGTGATCATGCGCATGGTAGTCGACTTGCCGGCACCGTTAGGGCCTAGTAAACCAAACGATTCACCACGTTTTACCTCGAAGTCGATGCTGTCGACGGCAACGAAATCACCGTAGGTCTTACGCAAACCCTTGGCGGTGATAACAAGTTCTGGTGCTGCTGATTTGGTCACGAATTCTCCTACCTTGCTAGCCTAGATACATGTCCCAGAAGTCGGTAGCACCTGCGCGAGCCAAACTTGGCAACCGCCGAGTAACCGGCAAAGAGCAGTACTATACGCCGAGAGACTTGGCCAGCTCTCTGGTCTCTAAAGTAGAACGTCTAGTTTCCGATTTTTCTTCCCGAATAGTGCTTGAACCTGCCGGCGGAACCGGGGCATTCGTGGAAGCCGCCAAGGCTTTTGGCGCCAAAAAGGTGCTCAGTGTTGATATTGAACCGAAACATTCCGACGTTAGCAAGGGCAACTACCTTGAATCATCGATGAAATTCAAAGATGCCATCACGATTTCCAATCCCCCATTTGGCCGAAACAATTCACTCAGCATCCCGTTTTTCAATCGAGCCGCCGACCACAGCGAATATATTGCCTTCATCGTTCCAAGATCTTGGCGTAAGTGGTCGGTAATCAATCGTCTCGATCGCCGATTCCACCTCATCCACGACGAAGAATTGTCGATCGATTACGTTGACGACAGCCACACACTTATTTCACACAAAAACAATCTGAAGACCTGTTTCCAGATTTGGCAACGCCAAGAAACCTTGCGAGAAATCGTCAAAGTGGAGGATAAAGGTTTTGTGACCAAGGTGAAACCGGAAGAAGCCGATGTTGCGCTCACCGTTTTTGGTTTTAGTTGCGGGAAAGTGAACACCGAATTCGAGCGCAAAGCCAACACCACCAGGATGTTCCTAAAACTCAACCACCCCAAAGCTCTGAAGGCTTTGCAGACCGTGAACTTCCAGCGCTTCTCGAAAAACACCGCATACACCGAAGCGCTGTCGTTTCAAGAAATCAACTTCTTGCTCAATGAGGAGCTTGGGAACAAGTAACAACAACCAAAGGTTAAAAACAGTATGAGCATGATGGGCAGAGGTCGCCGCGGGGCCGGACCAGCAAAAGACGACGGACCGAAGGCTAAGTTCGCTCAGCTTTGGCCCTACCTGATGGAACACAAGCCAGCGCTCTGGTTGGCAGTGGTGCTAAGCATTTTGGGTGCGGTGGTAAACCTTGGCCAACCGCTAATCGTGGGTCAGTTGATCAGCGCCGTGCAGAACAAGGAAGACGTAACCGGTTGGGCAATCGGGCTTGTTGCTGTGCTGCTGGGAACCGCGGTCACCGGCGGTTTCATGTACTACATTCTCGCCAAGGCTGGAGAAGGAGTGGTGCTTTCGGCTCGCAATAAACTGGCCACTCGCCTGCTTCGCATGCCAATCAAGGAATACGACCTTCGTCGCACCGGCGACCTGGTTTCTCGCGTGGGCTCAGACACAACTTTGCTTCGTGCAGTTCTCACCCAGGGTTTCGTCGACGCCGCCGGCGGTGTGCTCATCTTTGTTGGTTCGATCGTGGCCATGGCTATCATCGATCCGCTTCTTCTAGGTATCACCCTCGCGGTTATCGCGATTGCGATT
>CAIJWY010000007.1 GCA_903824455.1 uncultured Micrococcales bacterium | reverse complement strand
GTCGACCGTCAAACCTGATCTGGGTAATGCCAGCGCAGGGAGGACCTCTAACCCGTGCCCTACTAACAAGGAGGGCACGAAAGTGCAGAAACTATACAAGGCTGCCGTTGTTGCAGTGATTAGCAGCTTGGCTTTGGCCGGCTGTTCCCCAACCTTTGATAACAAGACCGTGGTGCTAGTTACCCACGACTCTTTTGCGATCAGCAAAGAACTGCAGAAACAGTTCGAAACCGAATCTGGGTTCAGACTGAAGTTGGTAAAGGCCGGCGATGCTGGTTCGATGACCAACAAGTTGGTGCTCACGAAAGACCAACCCATCGGCGATGCCGTTTTTGGTATCGACAACACTCTCACCGAGGTTGCATCAGAGAACCAACTCATCGATGGAGAGCTAAGCGCCATCGACTTCGGTGATGTTTGTATGAACTACGACATCGACTGGTTTGCTTCTCACTCGAAAACGGTCCCAACGAACATCCGCGACCTCACTTCGTCGAAGTTTCGAAACCTCACGGTGGTTTCCAACCCGGCCACTTCATCGAGCGGAATGGCTTTCCTGGCCACCACGATTGATGTTTTTGGTGAGGATGGCTACCTCGGTTACTGGTCGCAGTTGAAGAGTAACGGCCTAAAAGTGGTGGCTGGTTGGGAAGACGCCTATTTCACCGAGTTCTCCGGTTCCAGCGGTCATGGCAAATACCCAATCGTTTTGAGTTACTCGTCTTCGCCTGCGTTCGAGATTCGAGATGACGGAAAGAGCCAAACCGGCAGCATCTTGCGCGACTGCTACCGACAAACCGAATTTGCGGGCGTGCTGAGTAAAGCCAAGAACCCGGTTGGCGCGAAAGCTCTGGTGGAATTCATGAAATCGAAAGCCTTTCAGGCGGCACTTCCCGAGTCGATGTATGTTTATCCGGTCGACCAAGGCATAGCGCTTCCAGAAACCTGGGCGAAGTTTGCTCCGGCAGCGCTTACTCTCGCTGGCGAGGAACTGGATGTAACCGGCAATCGTAAAACCTGGCTGAGTGCGTGGAGCAAGCTGTTTGAATAAAAGAGCAATCGGCTGGATAGTCCCCCTACTCTTCTTGGGGGTGCTGTTCTTCTGGCCGCTTGGAAACATTCTCAGTAGGGGCTTTGCCGGCGACTGGCTAGTGCATCTGCTAAACGTTCGCGACTGGCAAGTTACCTGGTTCACGATTTGGCAGGCGCTGGTTTCAACTTTCCTAACCTTGGTTTTGTCTATTCCCGGGGCCTACATTCTTTATCGCAAGAAGTTCGTTGGGCAGCGAGTGATGCGCTCGCTAATCACGATTCCGTTCATGTTGCCAACCATCGTGGTGGCTACCGGTTTCACGATTTTTCGAGACGCCGGAAACTTTTGGTCGAACCCGATCATCTGGATTATCGCGGCTCACGTTTTTCTCAACTACTCACTAGCGGTGAGAACCATTGGCAGCTTTTGGATGTCGCTCGATCTGCAAACCGAAGAGGCGGCAGCCATGGCTGGCGCTGGTCACTTCCGAACTCTTTGGAGCATTTCGCTACCGCAACTGAAACCGGCTCTAATTTCCGCGGCCGCCTCAACCTTTCTCTACTGCAGCGCCAGTTACGGAGTCATCTTGGTTTTGGGCGGAGGTCAGGTGCACTCGCTCGAAACCGAGATTGCCAGTGCCGCCAATACGCTTCTCGACCTGCCCAAGGCGTCTGCCCTAGCCCTGATTCAAACCATGTTGAGTGTGGTGGCCTTCGGAGTTTCACAAAGTGGGGGTCGCGCCAATATCGGCATCGAACTTGGCGAACATGATGGAGAAGTGAAACCGGTCGACCGGCGAGACTGGCTGGCAATTTTGATTACCCTTCCAGTGGTGACTCTGCTAATCGCCACACCAATGATTCAAATTGTGGTCAAAACTTTCACCGAAGGCGCTGGGTTTATCGACAACTTTGCCAACTTGGCAGGGCGAGGAAACCGAGAGATTCTAAACATTTCAGTGGTTGATGCCGCCATAAACAGCTTGCGCAATATGTTGATTGCCGCAACCCTAGCGCTGGTAATCGGAGTTGCCGTGTCTGTGCTGTTGGCACTTCCAACGAAACGCAAAT
>CAIJWY010000006.1 GCA_903824455.1 uncultured Micrococcales bacterium | reverse complement strand
ATCATCTCCGCAATTAACTTCGCGATTACCAGAAGAATTTCGAGTGAGGACAACGACAAATGAGCACCTTAGATTTGGGTGAAGTAGTAGTCAAGGCGCCGAAGCGTAAGGTTCCGCGCTGGCGCAAGATGTCGCCGCTTTCCTACATATTGCTGACTCTGGTTGGTTTCATCTCCGTTTTCCCTTTTTACTGGATGGTCATTGTTGCATCAAACGGCAACGAGGAAATCTCAAAAGAAGTGCCAACGCTAATAATTGGACCTCGCCTGTTTGAGGTTATTGGTCACGTCTTCGAAGCCAACGAGTACTTTGGCATTTCGATGTGGAACACGGTTTTCGTGGGAACCATTGTGGCTGCGGCTCAGGTGTTCTTTTCATCGGTAGCCGGTTTCGCTTTCGCGAAGTTGAACTTCAAGGGCCGCAAGTTTTTGGTGCTGTTCGTAATTGGAACCATGATGCTGCCAAGCCAACTCGGAATCATTCCGCTTTACATGCTGGTGGCGAGCCTCGGTTGGATGAATACTCTCACCGCGCTAATCGTGCCAGCGCTGGTTACCGCGTTTGGTGTGTTCTGGATGCGTCAGATCATCGATGCCCAGGTGCCAAACGAACTTCTTGAAGCGGCCAGCATCGATGGCGCCGGGGTGTTCCTCATTTACTGGCGTATCGTTTTCCCGCTGATTCTGCAGAGCGGTTTCGTTCTCGGTCTGTTCAGCTTCTTGGCAGTGTGGAACGACTTCCTCTGGCCACTGCTGGTGCTAAACGACCCACAGCAGTTCACAGTGCAGGTTGCCGTGAACCAGTTGCAGAGCGCTTACACCATCGACTACGCACTAAACCTAGGTGGCGCATTCCTAGCCACCGCGCCACTACTGGTGCTCTTCCTATTCGTAGGCCGCAAGTTGGTTAGCGGAGTTATGGACGGAGCCGTGAAGGGATAACCATGACATTTCCAAAAAACTTCACTTGGGGCGCAGCCACCGCCAGCTATCAGATTGAGGGCGCTGCCCACGAGGATGGTCGCGGCCCGAGCATCTGGGATACCTTCGCAGCAACTCCTGGCAAGGTCTTCAACGGTGACAACGGCGACGTAGCCTGCGATCACTACCACCGCGTGCCACAGGATATCGAGATCATGAAGGATCTGGGAATCGACTCATATCGTTTCTCGATTGCTTGGCCGAGACTTGCTCCTCAGGGAGATTCTCAGCGCGAACAGCGCGGCTACGATTTCTACTCTCGTTTGATTGACCAGCTACTCGAGGCTGGCATCAAGCCGCTTCCAACCATGTATCACTGGGATTTACCTCAGGCTTTGCAAGACAAAGGTGGCTGGGCTAACCGCGACACCGCCTATCGTTTTGCCGTCTACGCCGCTGATCTCGCCGAGGCTTACTCCGACCGCGTTGATAAGTGGATCACCTTCAACGAGCCGTGGTGTTTCACCTGGCTTGGCTACATGTCTGGAGTTCACGCTCCCGGCGTAAAAGACATGGATCAGGCCATTGCCGCAGCTCACCACAGTGCTTTGGCACATGCCGAAGGTATTCGCGCAGTTCGCGCCATCAACCCAAACGTGATCATCGGGCAAACGCTAAACATGACCAACTACATCGTTTCCGACCCTAACGATTCAGAACTGGTAGACCTTGCGAGACTTCAAGACGCGCACATCAACCGCTGGTGGATCGATGCCGAACAAACCGGTCACTACCCTCAGGAGCTAGTAGATTACTACGGTCCAAAGCTTCAAAAAGTGCTGCTTCCCGGCGACGAAAAGCTGTTGAAAATTGATACCGACTTCATGGGCGTCAACTACTACAGCGACTCCTTTATCAGCGCCCCTGGCCCAGAAGACAAGGCAGCCATGGACGGCGGACCTCACCCGTTCCCGCAGCGAGCCAGTGGCAAGGTTCCAGAACCTACCACCGACATGGGTTGGCCAATCACCCCTGAGGGAATCAAAAACCTGCTGCTTCGCATCAAGCGCGACTGGCCTCAAATCGAGAGTTTGGCGGTTACCGAAAATGGCGCTGCCTATGATTACCCGGTTGAAAACGGCGAAGTAAATGACCACCTGAGGGTTGAGTACATCGCCGCTCACCTAGAGCAGCTTTCCCAAGCCATCGACCAAGGTGTTCCGCTCGACGCATATTTTGCCTGGTCGCTGATGGATAACTACGAATGGGCCGAAGGCTATCGCAAGCGTTTCGGACTAGTTCATGTTGACTTCGAAACCCAAGCCAGAATCCCCAAACTCAGCGCAAAAGTTTACAAAGAGATTGTTGCGAGTAACGGTAGTAACATTAGGGGGATTGTTGAGTCGATAAGGGTGTGATCGAGTAGTGGCCGCAAAGCAGAAAAGCCGACCGACCTATGCGGAGATTGCCAAACTCGCCGGAGTAAGTGAAGCCACGGTTTCTCGAGTTTTGAACGGCGACACCAAGGTTGACACCGATCGAATCGCAGCCGTAAACCTGGCGGTTGAAAAGCTGGGTTACAAAAAACACCGCGCCGCTGCCGCACTTGCCTCTGGTCGAACCGGGCTCATCGCTGTGGTTATCGACGACGACCTATCGGTTTTCCAAGATCCGTTCTGGGGAGCAATCACCAACGGCATCAGCCGCGTGCTCATGGAACACGAAATGCAAACTCTGCTGCTGGTTGCCCCACTCGAGAAACTAGATTCACCTGTTGCTCAATACCTCCAGCGAGGCGAAGTAGATGGCGCCATTTTCTTGCAACTTCACAAAGACTCGCTCATCAAGCTCTTGGCGAAGCAAAATCTCCCGCTGGTGGTCAACGGAACGCCTCACACCAGTAACCCTTTTTCCTATGTCGATTCCGATAATGCCGGTGGTGCTTTTGCAGCGGTTCGTCACCTGGTGGAAAAGGGCCGCAAAACTATCGCCATGATTACCGGTGACCTAGATAACACAGCCGCCGAACAGCGACTGGATGGTTACCTAGCGGCCTGCCAAGAACTCGGTTTACCCAAAGTTAAAGGTTTGGTGGCCGAAGGCGACTGGTCTCGAGAAGCTGGCATACAGCACGCGCAGAATCTGATGCAAAAACACCCCGACCTAGATGCGATCTTCTGCTCGAACGACGTGATGGCTCTAGGTGCAATTGCTGCAATTCTGGAAGCCGGGAAATCGGTTCCGGAAGACATCGCGGTGATTGGCTTTGACGATTCTTACCTAGCGCAGAACTCTCACCCCGGCCTAACCAGCGTTCGCCAAGATATCGTGGGGCTCGGCATGGAAGCGGCCAACATGATTTTGGCGCTGGTTCACGGCGATGAAGTTCATTCCGAGATCCTTCCCTGCGAGCTAGTTATTCGCGAAACGGCTTAGTAACGGTTTCGTGAAATCGCTTTCACGAAAAGCCTTTTTCTTTTATACTCAATACAAATGCTTGTGTGAGCGTTTTCACTTTCAGCCTGAAAATTTTGGAGAACTTGGTGAATCGATCAACCCGCACACTACTAGCTGTAATTATTAGCGCAGTTTTGTCTATTGCTGGCTTGGTTGCTAGCCCGGCCAACGCTGTGGTTGATTGGGTCTCGGCCCCAACCTGGAAGAATCTCCACGCCAAGATCGAAGACGGCGTCTTCGAGCGCGTAAAGCGCGAATTCGACACATCGAGCACTTTACTGGTCGACAGCGAAACTCAGCACAACATCGCTTGGGTGAGAACCGACCGTAACAGCGTAACCGCACAATATCTTGGTGGCGTAGCCAATGCAGGCAAAAAGGTTCAGTTTGTAATGAGCGGCGACGTTGAGTTCACCGACAGCATCGAAGACCCAGATAACATCGCCATCACCGACGAATTCGGTGTGGCTGAGGTCACGCTTACCCTTTCAGTTGCCCCTGAGGCCGACACCGACCTCCGGGTTGGCCTTAGCTCTGGCGAAGGAGAGTCCATTGCGGCCGTTGGCAACTTAGTTCTCGACTGGCAAGACCCCGGCTTTTACCCGATCATCAAATTGGTTGGCTCGGGCCGAGGATTTGAATCTCAGTGTATCTACCGAGAAGTCAAAGCGGGAAAGCCGGTTTCACGTGCGCATGAATGTACCAACGGTGGGTTCCAAGAGTTCACCTGGGCCTGGAGCGTTTTCAAGAAAGACTGGCTGCCAGAGTACTCACAGGTTTATGTGAAGAGCTACAAGTATGGTTCGACCTTGAATTTGATCTACCGAGTTACCGACATTTGGGGAACACCCCAGGTGGATCGAGATGTGCACCTCATTGTTGACCTTGGTTGCCGACTCTGTCGCTGGAATGCTTACGACGCCGACAAGGCCACCGACGCCAATGGAATGGTTTCGTTCGCAGTCAAAAACAAGAACACCCTAAAAGAGGTAAAGAACAACAAGTTTGTTAACTCCGACACCAAGGCGAAAGAGGGCGGATTCATTGCCTTCTCGATTCAGCCAACCACCAACGCCCTCGACGAATCGGCCGACTACATTTGGCCGCAGCTGGTAACCGATGTGAACATCAAGCCGACCGCTTCTACCGTCACCGTGGTGAATCGTGGCGGCAACGACGTAAACTCATCCGGCAATTACGTAACCACCATCGACGGTCAGTCGGTAACCAACCCAGCTCAGCCTATAGACACCCTAGACAATGCGACAACCGACGTCGATATCGTCACTCTGAACATCAACTACATGAAGAACTCACTTCCAATTGCTCTGTACTCGCCAGAAATTCAGGTGATTGCCGACAACGGCGGCATGGCTGCCCTAGGCGACGTGCTTCGCCCGTGGCAAGAACTTACATCATCGAGCTCCTTCCACTCTCCACTAATTTTCGAGTACACCTACACGCAAAAAATTGCCCTAATGTGCACCAAGACCGGTATCACCACCTTCAAGATCATCACCGGCACGGCGTTCAAGACTCACACCATGAGTTGCAAGAACTCGCTTACCGATGCCAAGTTCATCGAGGCACTTCCCGCCCCAATCGCGGTACCTGGAACCCCGGTTCCTCAGTACTTCAAGTTAACCGACCGCTGGGGCAACCCGGTCGTTGGCGCTACCGTGCGCTTTAGCACCAGCGGGGCTGGATCGCTTACCAACGTGACCGACGCGGTTAGTTGGAACGATGGAATCGTGACCGCCGATGTTACTTCAACAGACGCGGGTACGCAGGTGGTTACGGCCACGATTCAAGACCCCGACAACGTAACTCAGATTGCATCTGGAACCGCGACGATAACTTCGTCGGTGGTTTGGGGTGCTCAGGCGGTAACGCTAGCTCCGGCTTCCAAGAAGATTACCTTCAACTTCTATAACTTGGTCGGTCAGAGGGCCACCATCCTCGAAGGCAAGACCAAGTCCTACGTCAATGTGACCTTACCAACTCACGTGTTTGTGAAGAAGTATGCCAAAGGCAAGCACACGCTGAAGATAACCGTTGGAACCGTTGTAAAGACGGTAACGGTAACCGTTCCGTAGGCTACTTGCCGTGAGGCAAACCGGCGATACGAATGTATTCGCGAGCCGCGTTAACGCGCGGGTTTCCACCAGATTCGGAGTCGATTCCGGCTGCTTGAAAGGCTCGCTTAACCAGGTTCTCAACAGCGCGAACCGTGGTTTCACGATCCTTCGCAATTTCGGTATTCGACATACCAAGAGCAACCATCTGAAGCACAGCCAACTGTGAGCGGCTGAGTTCGGAAAGCGAGTAGTCAAGTTTGTCGTCGCGGAATTCTCGTCCGGCGCGACCTCGGAGAGCGGCATCGATAGCCTGGCTGAGTACATTCGGGTCGGTGATGCGATCTTTAGCAAGGTAAGCGGCGTTTTTCGGGATCTTCCGGTTATCCACGCCAACCAATCGAGGCTCAGGAATGTGAGTTAGAAAGACCAGGGCAATTTCGGGGGTGTTCTTTCGAAGCACGAGAGCTAGGTCGATACCGGTTGGACCATTTCCAAGCTCGATATCTAGAAGCGCCACATCGGGGTCGAAATCGTCGGCGATTTTGCGAGCAGAGGCAGCGCTATCGGTTGACTCAACAACGAAACCAGCGGTTGTCAGGTTAGACACGATTAGCGAGCGCAGCAGGGAATCATCTTCCACGACCAGCACTTTACGGTTGAATTGGCTCACAGGATAACAATGCCATCACTTGCGACGTTGTTGACAGAAATCTTCGCCTGAGCGAATTTATATCAGCTATTTGTGTTTGCGCGTTGCGAAAATTGAGCCCACAATAACCAGCGGGATACCGATCATCATTCCTGGAGTAAGAGGTTCGCTCAAGAAGGTAACCCCGAGCACAATTGCAATCACGGTGTTCATGTAGGTGATGGTGCTGGCTCGCATCGAACCGATTTCGCGAATCAGTTCGAAGAACAGCGCGAAGGCTATGGCCGAGCAAACTACACCCAAAACCGCCAGAGCGATCCACCCATCGGCGCTTGGCTTGGCGGTTGGCGTTGCCAGCGGGTTCAAAAACGCGGGAATCACATAAACGGCTGCCACCAAAACCATGGAAACCGAAATCACACCTTCGCTCGGCACATTAGGAATCTTCTTCGAAATAATGGCCGGCGCAATGGCATAACCGATGGCCGCCAAAATAACCGCGCCAACCCAAATTGGTTCAACCGCTCCAGTAACCGAGTCGATTCCAACCAGCAAAACCAGACCAATGAATCCAACCGCGAGACCAAATAGCGTCTTAGGGTGAATCACACTCTTGTCTCCTATATAGAAGTAGCTGATGAACACACCGAAGAATGGCACGGTGGCGATGAGCAACCCAGCCAGACCGGAATTGATGTGCGACGGGTTGCCACCCTCCGCCGTGGTCAATAGCCACCAGGGGCCAACCATCTCGAGTACTGCGAAAGCCAAAACGTAAGGCCAAGCCTTCAAGGTTTCCTTCAAAACTCCGCGCTTAATTGCCAGCGGAATCAAAACCGCTGCACCAACCAGAGTTCTGGCAAAAATAATCATCGGTGCCGAGAACTCGGCCGCCGCAATGCGAATGAAGAAGTAAGGCATTCCCCACGCCAAACCGGTGGCTAAAAAGAGAAACAGACCTTTGCGAGACATCCAACCAGCCTAACCATCGGATGCTGGAACTTTTTCACAAAAAGTAGAATAGAAAGGTTGCTTTGATTGTTAGAGAGATTATGAAAAAGACAGCTGAAACCAGCACCCCACTATTGACCGAAATTGCCGAGCGCTGGAGTCCACGCGCCTACGACAACACCTACGAGCTTTCCAAAGCCGAACTAACGGCTGTGCTAGAAGCCGGTCGTTGGGCACCTTCGGCCAATAACCTCCAGCCTTGGCGCTTCTCGGTGGTCACCCGCGGAGAAGAACTTCACACCGCAATCATTGAACAGGCCATGTCTGGCTTCAATGCTGCCTGGGTGCCAAACGCATCACACGTAATCTTTATCTCGGTTCCAGCTGTAAACCAGGATGGAAATCCTTACCCAATCGCTTGGTTCGATGCCGGCCTAGCCTCTCAGAACATGATTGTTCAGGCTCAGGCGCTGGGTCTAGCCACCCACCCGATCAGCGGTTACAACCACGAGGTAGTTACCAAGCTGCTCGGCCTAGAGCAAGACCGAAACTCGATTGCCGCAGTAGTTCTTGGCAAGCAGGGCGACATGTCGGGGCTTCCAGCACCGGCACAGGAGCGAGAAGTCGCACCGCGCACCCGCCTTTCACTAGACGAGATCGTGCTACACGGCCTTAACTAATGCACTTCATCCAAACCACCATCAGCGACCAGATACAGTCATGGTCCCCAGAATTGGGGCCATGGCTGTTCTACCTAGTCGTTTGGGGTTTGGTATTCGCCGGCACCGGCCTTTTCATCGGAGCCTTCGTGCCATTCATCACCGGTGATTCACTAGTCTTCGCCGCCGGCCTAGTGGCTGCTGGCTCCGGCTCCGGAATCAACATCTGGGTCATGGCAATCGGGGTTGGTGTTTCGGCCTGGCTTGGCGATCAGGTTGGTTACACCCTCGGCCGCCACTTCGGCCGCCCCTACCTCGACAATCGAAAAGGTCAGTGGCTCAAAAACGCCATCGCCAGAAGCGAAAAACTCTACACCGCCTGGGGTTGGTGGGCGGTAGTGATTAGCCGATTCATGCCATGGGCCAGAGTCTTCGTTCCGCCGATTGCTGGAATCTCCCGAATGAACTATTACAAATTCTTCAGCGCCAACCTGGTTGGAGCTCTGGCCTGGGGGGTTGGACTAACCGTTACCGGTTACTTCGCCGCCAGCAACGACGCCGTGAAAAGTGTTTCCTATGCCATCGCCGCATTCTTCATCACCGCGTCGATCATCGCCGGTGTTCGGGTTTGGTTGAAAAACCGTAAAGCTAGTTAGCCACAGTCACATCGGCTAGTTCGGTTGAGCGCTCGCGAGCATAAAACTCAACCTCTTGCGCAGCCCAGCGGCCAAAGTTCTCTTCGGAACCCTCACGCTCCAACCAACGCTGGTATCTCACCTGATCGCCGGCCTCAACCCAAATTTTAATTTGAGCCGCTTCCGCGGCTAACCGAGAGATGCTCCCGCATCCCTCGACGATGAGCGGGGTCTGCCCCTCGAACTCACGCCAACGAACTCGCTCACCAGCCGACCAATCAAACTCCTGCCAAGACGCCTTTTTGCGAGAGGCAACCGGATTCAAAATCAATCGCTGCAGATAATCAACTCCGTGTTGAAGGCCGTCCCAGCCGTCGTAAAGATCGTCCATGTGAATGAGCCTCGGCAAACTCTCGCCATCTCGAAACAGCTGATTCTGCAGTAAAGCCGCCAGCGTACTTTTCCCGGAACCCGCCCGCCCATCGATCAAAATGATCGGAGTAGCAACGCCGTCATCGACCAACTCCAAAACCAGCTGCGATATTTCGACAGCGGCCTCGGAAAGATTCGAAAAAGTAGTCACTAAATCTGGTAATCCTCAACGTGAACATCGGGGTGAGAGTCGAAACGATATCCGCCACCGCGAATGGTGCGAATGATGTCTTCGAAACCCGCAATCTTCGAACGCAACCGACGAATGTGAACGTCGATGGTTCGATCGTTAGGCGCAACCGCTTCATCGGTATTCCAAACCAACTCAACCAACTCACGCCGGCTAATAGTTTCCCCCTGGTTCTCGATCAGGTAGGTGAGTAGATCAAACTCTTTCGAAGTAAGTTCAGCGTTCTCCCCGTTCACCAAAACCCGTCGACGAGAAAGATCAACCACCACGCCGTCTTCGGTTTCATCATCCGTGTCGGTGCGCGCAACCAACTGGTCGAGAGCACGAGGGTCATGCAGCGCGGTTCTAACCACATCAACATTCCGCCCTCCAGCGCCTTTAGGCGCCAAAGCAACAGCGGCATAGGTTTCAGAACCTGGAACCAGCTCGTTTAGGGTGGAACGAAGCGCCCGAACCAGCTCGGTTAGGCTAACGCCGGCAGCAACAGCCTGCTGCTCATCAACGCCAACATAAAGCGCGAAGCCTCTGGCTTCCGATTGAATATCTTGAGTCATTTATAAAGTCCTTTTTAGTATGCGAAAGTTTTGGTTGCCATAATCGGCTAAAGCTGGGGTGTTGGTGTCTCTAAGCGGCGAGCAAAGCTCAAACAGTCTTAGCGACACATTCGCATACACATGCAAACGCTCATCGCCGAAGCGAAGGTCTCGTTGTTTGCAGTCATAAAAAAATTATAGGTGACTAATCAGCCAAACCGTAAAGTCGATCTCCAGCATCGCCGAGACCGGGAACGATGTAGCCCTTTTCGTTTAGCTTTTCATCGAGTGCGCCGAGAACGATGCTCACGTTTTTGTCGCCAACGTGGTTCTTTACTGCTTCAACGCCTTCGGGTGCTCCGATTAGGCAGATGCAGATGATCTCGGTGGCGCCTCGTTCGAAAACGTAGTCGATTGAGTCGATGAGTGTTCCACCGGTTGCCAACATTGGGTCGATGATGAACACCTGGCGGCCGGCAAGGTCGTCTGGTAGGCGGTTGGCATAGGTTTCAGGTAGGAGTGTTTGTTCGTCTCTCTTGATTCCAAGGAAACCAACGGTTGCGCTAGGGAGCAGCTTGACGATTCCTTCGAGCATTCCAAGACCCGCGCGCAGAATCGGCACAATGATTGGTCTTGGCTTGGAAAGTTTCACACCTTTGGCTTTGGAGACCGGGGTTTCGACGGTCACTTCGTCGACGCGGATTTCACGAGTGGCTTCATAGGCCAGCAGGGTTACCAGTTCTTCAACTAACAGTCGGAAGACCGGGCTCGGAGTGTCTTTGTCACGCAGAATGGTGAGCTTGTGGGTGATCAGTGGGTGGTTCGCAACGTGTACTCGCATTCCTTAAATCTATCGCTTCGTTAGGCTGGAAACATGTCGAATACCCGATGGAATGAAACGATGCGTGAAGCCTTGGCTTTAGCGCATTTGGCTTCGTCGTCTTCTGGCGATGTGCCGGTTGGCGCTGTCTTGATTGATCCAGAGGGAACCGTGGTTGCCGTTGGGAAAAATGAGCGGGAGTTATCGGGTGACCCCACAGCCCATGCCGAAGTGGTGGCGATTCGTGCTGCGGCTGCTTTGAACGCGAACTGGCACCTGAACGATTTGACTTTGGTGGTCACGTTGGAACCTTGCGCGATGTGCGCTGGAGCTATTCAGGCTTCCAGAATTGGGCGAGTGGTTTTTGGGGCGTGGGATGAGCGCGTTGGTGCAGCTGGTTCTCGTTACGACCTTTTACGCGATGCGCGTTTAGGCTCCGCGGTTGAAGTTATTGCTGGTGTTTTGGAGGACGAATGTGCTTCGGTGCTTCGTCAGTTTTTTGAAGAGCGCAGAATATCGGGCTCCAAGTAAATAACCAGTGCGGTTGGAACAGCCTTGCGGATGTTCTCCTCGGCGATGTCGATGGCGTTGGCAATGTCTTTCGCTTTGTCGGTTGACTTCACGGCGATCTTGGCGGCGACCATAAGTTCATCCGGACCCAGGTAAAGAGTCTTCATGTGGATGATGTCTTCCACGCCTTCGCTCATCCGAAGGGCCTTCGCGATCTTCTGAGTGTCTTTGTCGGTGGCTCCTTCGCCAACCAGGAGGCTGGAAGTTTCGATGCCGAGAACGATGGCAACCGCAATTAGCAGGGCGCCGATGGCTAGAGTGCCGATGGCATCCCAGATTGGTTCGTTGGTGAGAACGGCTAGCCCAACACCGGCGAAAGCAAAAACGAGACCGAGCAGCGCTGCAATGTCTTCCAGAATAACCACCGGAAGCTCAGGGCTCTTCGCGTGACGAATGAACTTGTAGAGAGAGGTTCTACCGCGTTCTTCTTTAGCGGCTTTTAGTGCGGTAGCCAGGCTAAAACTTTCGAGAACAATTGCAACACTTAGAACTGTGAGCGGAAGCCAAGCCTGCTCTAGTTCGTGGGGGTGGTTGAGTTTGTCGAGGCCTTCGAGGATCGAGAACATGCCACCGATGCTGAACAAAACGATGGAAACCATGAAGGCGTAGATGTAACGAGAGCGACCGTAACCGAATGGATGAGTGGGGGTTGCTTTGCGCTTGGCACGCTTGCCACCGAGAAGTAAGAGAATCTGGTTACCGGTGTCGGCGACCGAGTGAATAGCTTCGGCAAACATCGAAGCCGAGCCACTGATGGCAGCGGCGATGAACTTAGTTACAGCGATGCCCGCGTTGGCAGCTAGCGCCGCAAAAATCGCTCTGGTTGAACCCTCAGTGCTCATGTAACCCTCCAATGTAGTAGCCTAGTTGACGGTGACGTGTCCGAGCGGCCGAAGGTGCAACACTCGAAATGTTGTGTACGTGAAAGCGTACCGTGGGTTCAAATCCCACCGTCACCGCCACCTAAAACCAGATCTTCCGATCTGGTTTTTTCTTCAAGATAGGGCTCTAATGTCGAACATAGTAGAAGCAGGTTACAAGCACCGTTGGTTGGTTCTAACCGTGGTTCTGGTGGCCGAGATCATGGATCTTTTTGACGCCACCATCGTCAACGTGGCTGGCCCAACCCTGGCTCAGAAGCTTGCTGCCTCAAACACCGATCTGCAGTGGGTGATTGGTGGTTACGCTCTTGCCCTGGGCTCAGGTCTCATCCTCGGTGGTCGTCTCGGCGACCGTTTTGGTCGTCGCAACATGTTTCTTTTTGGACTAGCCGGATTTACTCTGGTTTCCCTACTTTGTGCAATAGCGCCGAATATCGAATCACTTATCGTGTTTCGTTTCGTTCAAGGCTTCTTGGGAGCAATGTTGCTGCCTCAAGGATTCGGTCTAATTCGTGAATCGTTCCCACCGAAAGAATTCGGCAAGGCCTTTGCCGCATATGGTCCAGCCTTTGGGCTCGGAGGAATCCTCGGTCCCGTTATCGGAGGTTTTCTGATTGAGGCGAACATATTCGACCTTGGCTGGCGCGCGGTTTTCCTGGTGAACCTGCCGATTGGCATTGTTTCTTATGTTTTGGCCGCGAAGTATCTTCCAAAGAATGTGCCTGACAAGTCGGTCAAAATTGATCTGCTCGGTTCGTTCCTGGTGATCCTTGCCAGCGGAATGCTGGTCTACCCACTGATCAAGGGTCAGGAAGCCGGCTGGCCGCTCTGGACCTTCCTAATGCTCGGTGGATCGGTTGCAGTCTTTGTGCTCTTCGCTTGGTTAGAGCGAGTAACGGAAGCCCGCGGAGGCACCCCGCTGATCGACGCCAGTATTTTCAAGAAAAGGGCTTACACCTTCGGTATTGCCAGCCTTGGTTTGTACTTCGCAGGCTTCACCGGCGTTTACCTGATTCTCACGTTGTTCCTGCAGTTTGGGGAAAACTTCACATCCGCTGAAGCGGGACTTGGAAACATTCCAATCGCCCTAGGCTCCGCAATCGGTGGAACCATCAGCGGCGCTTTCCTCGCCGACAAAATTGGTGGACGATTCACTCTGCAAATTGGTGCTGTCATCCAGTTGATCGGCCTAGGACTGATGTGGGTGGCTGTTCCAAGTGTCGACAACTTCTCAATCTGGCAGCTGGTTCCAGCTTTGGTAATTTCCGGTATCGGAACCGGGCTTATCGCAGCCCCAATTTTTGACACTGTGTTGTCCACGGTTGATAGCCGTCAGAGCGGATCGGCTAGCGGCGTTCTCTCGGCCGTGCAGTCGGTTTCATCGTCGGTCGGTGTTGCCATCTTCGGAACCGTGTTCTTCAATTTCTTGGTGCTCGGTCAGGCCGACGCTGGTTTCCGCAACGCGCTAATTGTGCAGTTTGTTTTGCTGGTGCTCTTCGCGATTGTTAGCTCGGTATTGCCTAAACGTTCCAGTCACTAAGCTCCGCAAGATAATTCATTCTTTCAACCGATTAATCTGCCTAGAATGAAGCCGCAGCAGTTTCTCGCTGTTGTAAGAACGAAAAGCGAGCCAAGATGACCAACGACGGTAACTCGGTAAAAATGCACGACGGAATACCCTTGGATGTTTCCGGTGGGGTTGAAGCTCACGGTATCGACCACATTCCGGCGAACGAACGGTATGGCCGCGCCAGGCAACTGATTGGCGTGTGGGCGACCTCTCAGGCAAACTATGTGGTGCTGGTACTGGGTGGTGTTCTAGTTGCCATGGGCTTGAGCTTCTGGCAGGCGCTCGCGGTAATTGTTATTGGAAACCTGTTCTCGGTTTTGACCGGGTTCATCTCGGCAACTGGCCCGGTTTCTGGCACTCCGAGTCAGATAATTCAGAGGGCTCTGTTTGGCCCGAAAGGTAACCTCGTCAGCCAGGTGTTTACCGGCTGGATGGTCAACTGCATCTTCTTGGCACTCAACTGGATTGGTGCGGCCTTCATTATTTTTGCGGTGATGGAACGGTTCGGAATCGCCACCGACAATTTCGTCAAAGGTGCCGTCATCAGCGTGCTCGCTGCCATAACTCTGGTAATCAGTGTTTACGGTTACAACTTCATTACCAAGGCCTACAAATACATTTCCTGGTCGTTCCTCGCCGTTTTTGGTGTGGCAACCTTTTTTCTACTCACCACTGTGAAAGGCGACGTAAAAGCGGTTCCACCTCTGGATGGGCCAGACTTCTGGATCGTTGCATTTGCCGGAGTTTCGCTCTTGGCGTGTACTCCAATTTCTTACACCAACGGAGCCGACTTCAGCCGCTACCTACCAGCAAAAACACCCATCCGAAACATCGTTGGTTCGGTGACCCTCGGATACATGTTGCCAAGTGTCCTGCTCAGTGCTCTAGGCGCCTACGTT
>CAIJWY010000005.1 GCA_903824455.1 uncultured Micrococcales bacterium | reverse complement strand
CGTTCCAGGTGCCAGATTCTCTAGAGGCTCAGCACCAGGAGTACCAGACCTAGCCCACTTCACCTTCCCAGGCTGCTCGGGCGACTCCATGCTCTATCTGTTCGACCAGCACAACATCGAAGTTTCCACCGGCTCCGCCTGCACTGCCGGAGTTGCCAGAGCATCACACGTTCTGTTGACCATGGGCAGAAGCCAAGAAGAAGCCACTGGAACCTTGCGAATTTCAATCGGCCGCGACACCACCAAAGACGAGATCGACGAATTTCTGAGAGTGCTGCCAGAAGTCCACAAAGCCGCACTTAAAGCCGGCCTAACCGCCTAACCCAAAGGGTAAAATTAACCTATGAAGGTTTTGGCTGCAATGAGCGGCGGCGTATATAGCGCCGTGGCAGCCGCCCGAGCGGTCGATGCCGGTCACGAAGTTGTTGGCGTTCACCTAGCCCTCAGCCGCAATGCAGGAACCCTTAGAACCGGTGCTCGCGGTTGCTGCACCATCGAAGACTCCATGGACGCCCAGCGCGTATCAGCCCTGCTCGGTATCAAATACTTCGTCTGGGATTTCTCCGAACGCTTCAAAATGGAAGTCGTCGACGACTTCGTTGAAGAATATAAGTCCGGCCGAACCCCAAACCCCTGCATGCGCTGTAACGAGCGAATCAAGTTCGCAGCACTTCTTGAAAAGGCCCTAGCCCTCGGCTTCGACGCCGTTTGCACCGGCCACTACGCAACGATCGAAGAACACGACGGCAACCTTGAACTTCACCGATCACCAGCCACCGCCAAAGACCAGAGCTACGTTCTCGGCGTTCTCACCACCGAACAACTCAAGCACGCACTTTTCCCAATCGGTGCCGAATCAGACAAAGCCGACATCCGCAAAGAAGCAGAAGCCAGAGGTCTGGCCGTTGCTCAAAAACCAGACAGCTACGACATCTGCTTCATCCCAGACGGCGACACCCAGGGCTGGCTCGGCGAAAAGCTCAATGAACAACCAGGCCAAATAGTTGACCGCAACGGCAACGTTCTCTCCGATCACACCGGCACCCACAACTACACCGTTGGCCAACGCAAAGGCCTAGCCATTGAAAAGCCAGCCAAAGACGGAAGACCTAGATACGTTCTGGAAATCAGACCAAAGACCAAAACCGTTGTGGTTGGCCCTCAAGAAGCCCTTGCCATCAAAGAACTCGGCGGAACCAAGTTCACCTGGTGCGGCCAAGCACCAGAGAACCCAGAAATTCCTTTCGAAGCCGAAGTTCAGGTTCGCGCTCACGCCGAACCGGTCGCCTGCATCGCCCAACTCAGAGACAACGAACTGATGGTGGAAACCCAAGAACCAATCCTCGGAGTAGCCCCTGGCCAAACCGCCGTGATCTACCTCGGAACCCGAGTGCTCGGCCAGTTCACCATCGACCGAACCGTGTCAGCCGTGCCGGTTGAAGTTAACGAATGAACCACGACGAAGCCGAAACCAGAGTCAACGAACTAGTTGACCAAATCAACGCTCACCGCCGCGCCTATTACGAAGGCAACACCGTTCTAATCTCGGATGCCGAATATGACGCCCTGATGAAAGAGCTTGAACGCCTCGAAATCCAGTTCCCCGAACTCATCACCGGCGACTCACCAACCCAAACCGTTGGCGGCCATGCAAACGTAACCTTCTCACCGGTCACTCACCTCGACCGCATGATGAGCTTGGATAACGTATTCGACAAAGAAGAACTCACCACCTGGATCGAAAAGACCAACGCCAAGAAGTACTTAGTCGAACTAAAGATTGACGGCCTCGCCATCAACTTGCGCTACGAAAAAGGCAGACTCATTTCCGCCGCCACCAGAGGCGACGGCGTGGTCGGCGAAGACGTAACCCAAAACGTTCTGACCATTAAGTCAATCCCTCAAAAGCTCAAAGGCGCTAACCACCCAGACGTTGTAGAGGTAAGAGGCGAGATCTACTTCCCAGTCAAAGAGTTTCAAGAGCTCAATGCCAGCCTGATCGAACAGGGGAAAGCGCCTTTTGCCAATCCGCGTAACTCGGCATCTGGCTCCCTTCGCCAAAAAGACTCAACAGTAACCGCGAGTAGACCCCTCCAAATGCTCGTTCACGGCATCGGCGCTTGGCCAACCAACCCAGCCAAGACCCAATCGGAAACCTACGAAATTCTCAAAGGCTGGGGCCTCCAAACCAGCAACCGAGTCAAGGTTCTCGAAACAACTCAAGAAGTAATCAACTACATCGACGAATTCGAGAAACAGCGTCACAGCCTCGAACACGAAATCGACGGTGTAGTCATCAAAGTCGACGACCTGAGCGAACAAAGTGAACTTGGCTTCACCTCAAGAGCACCGCGCTGGGCAATTGCCTACAAATACGCTCCCGAACAGGTCAATACCAAACTTCTAGACATCCGAGTCTCAGTGGGCAGAACGGGAAGAGCAACCCCTTACGCAGTCGTTCAGCCAGTCAAAGTCGCCGGCTCGGTGGTTGAGTTCGCCACCCTTCACAACCAAGACGTAGTTAAGGCCAAAGGCATCCTGATCGGCGACACCATCGTCATCCGCAAAGCTGGCGACGTTATTCCCGAAATCCTAGGCCCAGTTGTTGAACTGCGCGATGGCACCGAAAAAGCATTCGTAATGCCGACCCAATGCCCAGACTGCCAAAGCACCCTACGCGCAATGTCCGAAGGCGACATCGATCTTCGCTGCCCAAATTCTGAAAGCTGCCAAGCCCAACTCAGAGAGCGAATTGCGTTCATCGGATCCAGGGGAGTGCTCGACATCGAAGCACTCGGCGAAGTAACAGCCGTCGAACTCTGCAAAGACATTCTCAAAAACGACTCCGAACTTTTCGCACTGACTCAAGAAAAGCTAATGACCTCCGACTACTTCAAAAAGAAGGACGGCACCCCTGCCGAAGTCACCGGAAAACTCCTCAAGAACCTCGAGGACGCCAAAACCAAACCACTTTGGCGAATCCTGGTTGCCCTAAACATTCGTCACGTTGGCCCAGTAGCATCGCGTTCACTAGCAACTCAGTTTGGCTCTCTGGAAGCAATCTTCAACGCCACCAAAGAAGAACTAGAAGCGATCGACGGCGTTGGCACCATCATCGCCGACAGCCTTACCGAGTGGTACCAAGTCGACTGGCACAAAAACATCGTCAAACGTTGGAACGAATGCGGAGTTCAAACAGCCACACCAAACTTCCAAGGCCCAAGTTCAGCTGAGGGTATTTTCAGCGGCATGACCATCGTGGTAACTGGCACACTCGTTGAGATGACACGTGAACAGGCAGAAGAATCCATCATCAGCCGCGGTGGCAAGGCTTCAGGCTCAGTTTCGAAGAACACTAGTTTTGTTGTTGCAGGTCCGGGTGCAGGGTCGAAGCTCACAAAAGCTGAGCAGCTCGGCATCGAAGTT
>CAIJWY010000004.1 GCA_903824455.1 uncultured Micrococcales bacterium | reverse complement strand
CCACCGCTTCACCCACAGCAATTGATTTGGCCGAAGACTCGAGCTCGATCGCATCTTCGGAGTCTTCTGTGAAATCGCTTGGCGACGCCGAACTTATGTTCACGTATTTGGTGTTGGCACCAGCAAAAAGAAGCGAAGCGAATTCAGTTTGAATCAGTTCGCTGGGGTCGGTTACCGCGTTAAATGAAGTGAGCTCGTTAACCTCGGTATTCACTCGGCCGAAACGAGAAGCCAGATTGGTGCCAGTACCCTTTTGAAGAACCCAAACATTTTGGGTGTTGAGTTTCACATTTTTCACATCGAAGCCGGTCGCAAAAATGGCCGACCCTGCGATTAGTGCCAGCGCGAGCACTATCGCCGTGACTTCCAAGACCTTGCGCGAAGGCAGCCGTGTGGCGCGAGAGCCACGTAAGAAACTCAAACTATACCCCCGGTGAACTCACGAATATATAGGTCAGTAAAAACCCCAAGACTGCCGCCCCGGTGATCATCCAAAAAAGTGGACCGAGTTTGAACTTTTTCTTCAGTGGAACAAAGGCATCGGCCTTGGCACAAATCGGGCATTCGTCCGGATTCGCGGTCTCGGTAGCCTTTTTCTTGCGACCACCACCGACCGGCTCAACATATACCCCCACGTTTAGACCAGTGATGTCGACCTTTGGGTGACCGCACTGATACTTTGGCAGGTTGTCCTCTCTTGCTGCGCGTGAGGATGGAGCGATGCTCATCCTGGTCACTTGAAACTGAAGGTCGGATTGGAGTTCGTTCAATGCCATCGCGAACTCTTGCATGCTACCGAACCGCATGGCTGGATCACGGTACATCGACTTGTTGAGGAGCTCTTCCACGATTCTCGGAATACCGCCCCTAGGAATTGGAGTGTAGATTCCCCTGAGAATCCGTGCCTTCAACTTTTCATTGTCATTTTGTTTCGCATCACCAGACTCGAACGGAGTGCGGCCGGCTAGGAGCGAATAAAGTGTCGCACCCAGCGAGAAAACATCAGATTCGATCGAACCAAGTGTTTGCATGCCAACCACTTCTGGAGCACTCCAAGGAAGAGACATAGCCACCTGATCGTTGGTGTCGACTACAGTCGTGTCGCCGGCAATTCCGAAATCGGAAAGAACCGGGGTGCCAAAAGAATTGATCAAAATATTCGACGGTTTTATGTCGCGATGAATCAGATTGCTGCGGTGAACTGTTTCCAGGGCGCTGGCAATCTGCACCCCGATATCTAAAACAGTTTCCAAACCCATCGGGTTCACTCGCCAGTTTTTTCCTAGCGAAGTTGGGCAATACTCCATAGATATATAAGGATTGCCATTTCTTGAAATATTTGCTTCAAAGATGTTCACAATGTTCGGGTGTCCCCCGAGCTTGGCTAGGTTGTTAGCTTCCGCGATAAAGCTGATTGCCGAAGGAGATTTTGCTTCAAACTTCCTGAGAAAGATTTTCACCGCAACCTCGCGGCTTGGCACCGATTGGCGGTATAGAAAAACATCGGCAAAGCCCCCACGGCCAAGTGGAGACAGGTAACTCAGCCCTGAAATATCGGGGGGAACCAGCGGCAAGCGATTAGGCATCAGCGACCCACTCCCAGTGGCCAGAATTTTTCCTGACCTTTGGTTAAGTCAACCAGAATCCAGCGACCTCCCACTCGAGTTAGGTGCTGATTGCCGTTGCATTCGAAAGTCCAAGCGGTTTGGAAATCTTCGTTGGCGATTCCTCTGGCACAAACGCGAACCTCATCAGATTTGTCTTCGCGGTTGTCTAGATTCACGCGCTTACCTGCTTCGGCGTTCTTGATGATTTTTTTGCGCGAAGGCTCATCTACCAAAACCGAGATGGTTGCAGTTTCTCCGTCGACACGAACCGACCGACCGGCAATCCTAATTGGTTCTGATTCTTTCCCGTCAACTAGATTGAGCATCGAGAAATACTTTGACTCGGCGGAATACTTCTTGTTTAGGTAGAGCGAAACGTTGGTTACGGAGTTAATTCTCGAAATTTCAAACTGTGGCTTAGAAATCTTGGTAGTCCAGCTGAGTGTTCCGCTTTCTACTTCAACTAATGAGACGTCTCGGTTGTCCTTGCCATCCAACATAAACAGCTGACTTAGGTGAGCTCGATTGCGCGGTGTAGTAACGCTATCCTCATGGCTGATTGCATAACCGCTGCTTTCTAGAGTCCAGATAGTGTTTCCGAATTCATCAATCCTGTCGATGGTGATGTCGTGACCTTCGAAACCGCCCTGCGAAACCAGGTTGGTTGCTTTCTCTTTCGTGCCATCACCAGAAATTTGAACGTAAACGTTGCCGATGCGATAGAGCTTTACCGCCGGCTTTCCGCTCCAATCACTGAGACGACCGTTATGGAGCAGGACCGACTTCGGAAGGTCATTCTTTTCGCGTCCAAGTATCAGACGACGGCCAACAATCGGATTTCCGCCCATCGGCTTTTGATCTGACTCGATGCTCCACTTCGCGCTACTGAGTCGTTTGGAGCGATATTTGGCGTATCGAAAGTCTTTCTTAGACCCGTTGGTCATCACCAAAATGCTTCTAAGGTCGCCTGGTAACGCTAAGACTTCAAGCACCGGCGCTTGGATGATTGGTTGATACTTGCTCTTAGCAATCACGGGATCGGTTATCAAACCGTTTAGTCGGTTATAGGGAACCAACGTTTTCATCTTGCGATTTTGGCTGTCATCAATAGATTTCTTATCGCCGGCTGCGTCACTGCCGTTAATGTCGGTGAACTTCACTAAGACTTCCTTGAGACCGGGAATTTCTACCAACTGTTTTTGCCATTTTTCAGTCCAGTCGAGCTCACCCGCCAGATCGACTTGCCAAATCCGCAAACCGGTTTCAAGATTTACCAGAGCAAGGGTGCTCGGAGCCGGCGTTTCGCTTTCGCGGCAGTCCTTAGAATCCAGATCGTTTTGGGTCAGGACCACTGCCTGATTCTGGTCAAGAGTTGCAAACTCGTAAAGCGTGCAAGATGGGTCACCGACCGTTTGGAGACTGTATTGCCAGCTGGAAGAAGATTGTGGTTGATTCAGTGTCTCCATTGAAACTATGCCGAGAGGCGGTTGCGTGCGGTAAAGGTAGTCAACGCCAAGCCAAAGGGCCGAAATTGCAAGCGCCGGCACCAGCAATACGCCAAACGTTCTGGCGAGTCTGCCTAGTTTGCGGCGCCCGCGAGTTCTAACTTTTTCAACGACCTGAATCTGCCTAATGGAAGATGAGTTGAGAGGCTTACTTTGGGTATCAACATTGAGGCTATTCGACACACGAACCCGTTCGAGTTTGGCCTGCACAATCCATTTTCGAAGTTCCGGATAGATCGATGGGTTCGCCAGTAATTCATCCCAAACTTCCGGGTACCCGTTGGCCAACCGAGACAATACGCCGGTCGAGGTTTTTGGATCTTTAGCCAGCGCTCTAGCCTCCACCACCGACATTCCACGATTACTCGTCATCTGTCATACTTCCCGTCGAGTCGAAGACGGGTGAAAGTAATCAAAACAATCGCCGTACCAATCAAAATTGCCGCGGAAGTTCCCCAGGTGAAAAGGTTGTGTCTCCAGAACGGGTCTTCATCGAGGCTAGGAGAAATCATGGCTAGGTTGGCAGAGCTGGCCGACATGGCAAATCCCCAGCGAGAAATAACCAAAGTTGCCACCGCCGAGATGAACGAACCCTCACTTATAGGAAGCAACCCACCGTTCAAAACCAGTTGGGCCATTAGAAACACCACAAAAAGTGGCATAACCTGTTCGCTCGACTTCACCAGAGACGAAAGCAAAAGACCGGTAACCATCGCAGCTAGAGCCGTCAGCGTCAGCGCAGCAAAAAGCTCCAAAGCGGGCGAGTCAAAAAAGACCGATTGGATCGGCGGAACTTTGGCGAGAAGTGTTACGTAGGTCAACATTCCAGACATAAAGAGAGATAGCACTCCGAAGATAAACAGTTTCGAAGCCAGATAAGCGGAAACCGGCAAGCCAACGGCGCGTTCACGCAAAAATACCGGTCGCTCCCCAACTAGATCTCGAATGGAAATCGACGCTCCCATAAACGCCGAGCCGATAACTAACATCGCAATTAGCTGACTCGGTTCGGCCGGGGTGATGTTGGAAGCAGGTCCTAAGCCACCCAGACCCGGAACAACCAGCACCAGTAGACCAACAATTACCGGCAAAAACAGCAGGAAAAGGAGATAGCCAAAGTCGGCAAAAATGAGGCTGATCTGACGGCGACAGAGAGTGAAGAACTGGCTAACCCAGGGGGTGCTAACTCTCTTTGAAACCCCCGCAGGTTGCGTGCGAACTTCGGGGACCTCAACTTGTTTGGGGTTGTGTGCCAAATATCGCTGATACGCGGCCTCAGGATTCTCTTTAATTACCGCGAAGATATCTGCCCAGTCGGTTGAACCAAAGAAGTTGTTTATGCCTCTTGGCGGGCCATAGTAGGCGGGTATCCCACCAGGCGCCAACACCAGCACGTCATCGCAAATGTCGAGCTGTGCCACGGAGTGGGTTACCACCAAAACTCCGCGATCATCAACTGCCAACTCTCTCAACGTCTTCATGACCTGGCGATCCATGGCCGGATCCAAGCCACTGGTTGGTTCGTCAAGGATTAGCAATGATGGTTCGGTTAGCAGTTCCAGAGCCACCGACGCGCGCTTGCGTTGACCTCCCGAGAGATTTTTGATCACGGTTTCGCGATTCTTATCTAGTTCTAATCGATCGATGACCCGATTGACCTGCTGTTTGCGTTCTAATGAGCCACCATCAACATGCAGGCGCAAATTGGCGGCGTAGTTGAGCGCAGTTTTTAGTTTCAACGAGGTATGGAGAACATCGTCTTGAGGAACCATTCCGATTCGCGACGAAAGTAGGTCGAAGTTTTCGTAAACGCTGAAGCCATCGAATTGAACTGAGCCAGCTGTTGGTTTGTTAACTCCAGCAATCGATTTTAGAAAAGTCGATTTACCGGCGCCGGATGGGCCAATGACGGCCGTGAGTGTTCCCGGAGAAATGTGCACGTTGATACCGCGCAAAAGTCTTTTCCCGGTCGGCAGCGAAAACTCCAGGTCGTTAACATAAAGACCTCCGCTTTTTTCGGATTGGGCCCTTAGGTAATCGAGTTGGCCATTTCGAATGGTTAGGTCGTTGTTGCCAATGGTGATGACGTCACCCTCGCGAACGGGAGAGGTTCTAATGAGTCTTCCGTTGAGATAGGTGCCGTTGGTAGAACCAAAATCTTCGAGAATTAGACTTTGCTCGAATCGAATTAGGCGAGCATGTCGGCGACTTACCAAAACGTCGGTCAAAATGAAATCTGCATCGGCGGCCTTACCGATTATCACGTCGCTTCCAGCGCTGGCTGAAACCGCACTAGTTAACTTCGCAGTCGAATCGGCTGGCGCAACAGACACAACGGCGGAAAGCGGGTCTTTACCCAGGTGAACATCAATCGGGATGGTCACGTGCGCTGAATCGACTTGAATCTTGTTTACCCAACAGCCATTGGCGCTCTGGTTGTCTTTGAGTACCCAGTTGCCGGCATTCGAATCGAACGCCAGTTGAAAATGGATTCTAGAAATTGATGGGTCGTTTATTTGAAAAGTGGCATCGAGTGAACGACCAACCGTAACCACTTGATTCGAGCTAAAAACCTCGGTACGCCCGGCATAAGTTACCTGTAGCTGGATCATTGTAACCAGCCTAAACGGGCAGGACTGATTGTTGCGGCGGTAACCAGGTTTGTCGATATGGAGGTTTTTGAAGTCTTTCCACCGGCGTTCGTTGCAGAGACCGAAAGCAGAATGAACTTACTAACCGCGGAAGCTGGAACCACCAGATCTACAGAGTCAAAACCGCTGATCAGCGAACAGTTCGGAGTGGGCGGTGCAACTTGGCTAGCGGTAACGGAAGTTGCACACGCGTACCAAAGATAGCTGTAACTTATTGGCTTCGTGCCCGAAATCCAGGTGCCAAGATTTGCCCTCAATCTGGTGCCGGTAGCCGCGGTGTTTGAACTAATCGTTGGAGCTACCGTATTGGTTGCGGAAACATTTATCGGTCCGAAACCTGCGCTGTATCTTCTGGCTACTCCGGTGTTGGCTTTATTGGTCAGGGTGGTAACGGTTTCTCTTGCCACCAGGTATTTTCCGCCCCAGTCGCTGCTCAGTTTTATGCTCGAGAAGTTGGTGGTCGTTCCAGTTGGGCTGGCCAAGGTGCAAGAGGAATCCAAGCTATCTGAAGCCACAGTTAGCGCAGTGCAGGTGTACCAGGTGTAGGCAAAGTTTCCGGCACTCGGTGCCGGGAAGCCACTCCAAGCACCCGGGGTTACGTTCACTGTGGCAGTGCTCGAAAAAACATTGGCGCCGGAGATTATCGGGTCCGATGCAATCGTGGGAGTGGCCGACACCACTGCCGTCGACGCGGAAGAACGTGTCACCGAACCTTGGCCGTTGGTTGCGGTTTGAACCACCACGACGCGCTTTCCAACCTGCTGCGCGCTAATTCGGAGTGAGGCGCCCTGGCTGCCACTGATGACAGCGCAAGAGGATGAGACATCCGCGGACCCTGCGCTAATCACGTCGGTGCACTGCCACCAAATGTAAGTTGATTCGGCCGGTTCAAAACCGGTGGTTGGGGCGAGTGTGGCTGTGAGTATTTCGTCCAGATGCGCGACGCCGACGATAGCTGGATTGGTAGCGCCAAACTTCGGCTTGTTTCGAACCTTTCCAATGCTCGTCGTGTAAACGGAAGTTGCTCCAGCGCCAGGCTTATTGCTTTTCACCGATGCTGTGACCCGAGCAATCAGGTATTGACCAGCCATATCATCGGTCGGAGTAAGTGAACTTGCCGTGGCCCCGATCACTTGCAGACAATCGCCTGGAACGCTGGTTGGAGCAACCGACTTAGGCCAGGTGCAGGTAAACCATGCGTAACTGTAATCTGCAATAGTGACCGCTGGAGTAGCACTCCAGCCACCGGCCCCAACAACCACCGAATTGCCAGTTGCCACGAGTGGATCACCAGACATTATTGGGGCCGCAGTGTTCACCGGAGTGCTAGTGACCATCACGTTTGCCGTTGAAGACCTAGTAGCCGTACCCAAGGTGTTGGTATTTGAAGCTATAAACCCAACGTAGGTGCCTGCTTCAGCGCCGGTTAAGGTGAGTGGTGAGCTTGCCGAACGACCAATTGCACTGCAACCATTTGGAATCGAAGTCGAAACGGTGTTTACGGCGCCGGTGCATTTAAACCATTCGTAAGTGGTAGCAAAGATTGGGAATTCTTGAACCTCTGGCAAGTCGGCGGTAATTACTTCACCAACGTGGTGAACACCGAGGGTGGCAGGGTCGGCGGTGAAGAGCGGAGCCATCTGGATTGGGCCAACGGTTGCACTAACACTGAAAGCCTCACCGGCGTTTGGTTTGTTCACCACGCTAAGTGCCTTTTCAACAACCAGGATGTGCTTTCCACGCTCCATGGCGGTTGGACTGAATGACTTGGAAAGTCCACTTTGAACCTGTGAACAATCCTCTGGAACTGAGGCAGCAGCCGCTGCACGAGCCGAGTAACAGGAATACCAAACGTAGGTTTTGGCGGCTACCGGTGCGGTTTGCCAGACCCCGTCGATTGCTGTCAATTGTGAAGCAACCACCGGTGGCGAACCCCCGGAAACAGCCACCGGAGTGGTGCTGACCGGGGTCATTGTTACTCGCTTGGTTGTTGACAGTGCGTAAGTTGTTATTGCCTTGACGCTGTTGGTAAGTGTTACGCCAACGGTAATGAACTTCCCAGCTTGAGCCGCGGCGATCGTGAAAGTTTCTGCTGTGGCTCCAGAAATCACCGAGCAATCATTGGTTGCAATGGTGGCGGCTATCGTGACCGCTGAGTTGCAGGAATACCACTGATAAGCGGCGGAATCGAGATCAAATGCTGTCATCTTGGCAAATGATGACGTTAGTAGTTCACCAACATGAACCGCGCCGCTGAAACTCGGGTTGGTACTGAACATCGGCGGGCTCTTTACCACCAGGGTTGATGCTGAATAGTGAGTAACCGAGGTGTTCGAGCCAAGGTTGTTTCGGATTTGAGTGGCGGTCTCGGCGAGTACCAGATACTTTCCAGCCATGTCTCGCGAAGGTAGAAGCGTGCCAGGCGTTGAGGTGGCAGCCTGAATTGGGTTTACCGCGCAACCAGCTGGCTTACTCTTACCTGCGGTTAACACCTGTTCAGTGCACAGATACCAGGCGAAGCTGCCAGATGAAACCGCAGGTTGCGCTGTCCAGGAGCCACGAACCGCGGTTAGAGGCTCAGTGCCGTCGGCTAGAGCGGTACCGGAAATCGCCGGCGCAGTTAAGTTAGTAGGTTCCTTGGTAACTGACGCCGTGAATACCGAGTTCCGCTTTGTTACCTTGGTTCGACTATACGACTCAGCAAAAACCGCGATGTACTTGCCAACCTGTGCGTCATCCAAAGTTAGGCGCGTTTGATTTTGAGAACCCAACTGGGTACAGGTTGACGGTACCGATTGCAGTGTTTGTGAGGAGCTGGTGGTGGTGCAGGAATACCAGTTCCAAGTCGTGGTGGGTTCCGGATAGCTGGTCACGTTTGGAATCGCCAAAGAGAGCGTTTGCCCAACGTGGGCCTTTTCTGAAATCTGCGGATCGGTGGAATCAAATTCCGGATCCATGTTGACTGGTCCGGCTCCCGCTGAATAATGCCTAACCGAGGCTGTGGAATTTGGAGTCGGGTTGATGAAATTTGTGACCTCCAAGCTGTACACGATGTACTTACCGCGATCTAGAGAGGTCGGCGTGTAATTCGAAGCATTAGGTATCGAAATAAGTGTGCAGCCGGGTTGCAAGTTGGCCGAAGCACTTACCGCCGTTGTGCAGGAATACCAACGGTAGGAATTTGGATCTGCCGAAGGGCCGGGAGTCCCGCCCCAGGTGCCAGGTTGACCCAACAATAGGCTTCCCTTGAGCACAACATCCGAGCCGTTTAGATTAACCATCGGTGGGGTGATGTTAAATGGTCTCTGAGTGATGGGAGCCGTGGTTGCGCTGTAGCTAACCCCGGTTCCGTAAGCGTTAAAGGTCGCAACTCGTCCCATGATTCGTTTACCAATCAGCGCCTCGGTGAGCACCAGAGAGTTTTGGGTTTGACCGGCAATTGCAATGCAGTCGGCTGGGGCATCGGCATCTCGGATGACGCGGGTACTGATGTTGCTGCAGGTGAACCAGCTGTAGGTGAATGAATTAGCCGCGACCGAAGGGGTGGCGCTCCACTTTTCACTTCCGGAATCCATGCGCAAAGATTCGCCCACATTAGCCGCCAGCGAGTTATTCTGACTCGAAGTTGATCCTGCAAGTAATGCAACGGGAAGAATTACGTCAGTTTTGGCAAACGTTCCATTAGACCAGTAAGGCGCTTCATAGATCCGAGCGGACGAAACATAGCTCCTAGTTTCCCAAGGCCTTGAAAAATCATTCAAAGTATCACTGGATAGATATGGATAGTTCGTGCCAATCACACCGGCGATCATGTAGCGTTCTAGGTCACGGCCACCCAGCGTCTCTGCGGTAAATGAACGACCCGTATTTTTGTAGCTGAGGCAATTTCCAGCAATGAAAGTTGGGCTAGAGCAGAGATACCAGTTATAACCAAGGGTCGGTGCGGTTTCGCCAATCCAATCGCCTGGCGAGACTGTTGCCGATACCCCGGTTTCATACACCTCGGTTAAGGTTGGCTCTGCTCCAGCCACATTGGTGGATCGTTGGGTTACGTGCCACGTGCTCTTCGTCCATACAGTAGATGCACCGACCGAGTTGGTTGCGGTCACGAGAATGCTCAGGTACGAGAGAGTGTCGGCTTGAACCGGAGAGTAACTGGCAGATGTTGCTCCGGAAATTTCGACACAGCCACTTGGGCGGGTTAGGGATATCGCCGTTTTTTGAGCGGCGCACCGGAACCACTGGTAGCTGAAAACACCGGTATCGGTGCCCACTCCACGCCAGGTGACTTTCTTCAGGGCTCGATCAGAGTAAGGATCGGTATCGACTTGCCAAGCACTGATTTGGGTGAGACTTACCGGAGTACCAACAATCGCTTGGGTTCCCACTTTGGGCTCCTGATAACCATCCCCTCCCGTGGTCGGGTGCAATTCGCTAGTGACTGCGGCATTCCAAAGAGTTGGGGCAATCTTGATCTGCCCGGTGGTTGCAGAGAGACGGAAAGTTTCGCGGTTCGCCGAATTATCCACATTCAGTGGTGAGCCTGTTTTTTGCACGTACTCGACCGAACCGATGTAATAGCCAGCAAACGGTGTGGTCATGTCTAAAGTAAGTGGCCTGGTGTCTTCGTCGGCAACTAATCGACCGGCTCTGAGCGGGAACATCATCGCGCAAGTTGTGGGGAAACGCTGACCAACCGTCGCAACGGCACTGGTGCAGTAGACCCAGCGGTGAACCAAAACCGCGGATCCGCCATCCGGCTTTGCCCAGACTCCAGGAGTAGCCGATATCGTGATCGAAGCGTTTGGCTTGATTTCAAGTGAGTTAGCCGAAACCGAGACCAGCGAGCTTGGTTCAAAACCGGCATACATTCGATCCTCGCTAGAGGCCGTGTAGTAGGTTGTGGCTCCGCTGTCATTGCTGGCTATTTCAGCGGCGAGTAGGTACCTGCCATCGTCGGCTCCGACAGCTTGGTAGGTGGAATCAATTGCCCCTGGGATTAGAACACAACCGGCAGCTGCGGCCAGGGTGGCGCTAGGTGATGCTACCGACTGATCACATCGGTACCACTTGTACGTCTTAGTGGGAGTTGGTATTCCCTCCCATTCACCAGAAATAACTGTGAACAGGTTGCCGATCAAGAAGGAGTCGTAATCCAAAATAGGTTTGGCATTCCCAGCTGGAATATTTGGTCCCAGTCGGGTGCCAATCGTGGAAGCAATCAAATAACCCGAGGTGGCTTTTCCGAATTTGCCGGTCACGAAAACAGTGACGTACTTTCCGCCATCGAACTCTTGCGACTGGGTGTAGGTATTGCCAGTCTCGTCTCGCTGGGAGCAACTTGCCGGAATCTCCGAAACGGTTACCAGTACCGGTGCGTCACAGGCGTACCACCGATACGAGATAACGCTCTCGGCTGGGGTCCAGGTGCCTCTTGAGGACGTGAGCACTTGGCCGTCGTCGCGTTGCCCGCTCACCGTTGGTAAAGGATCTGCGACCGGAGGTTGATCCACTGGGTCGGCGCTCGATTTTGTGATGGACACCAGCGAACCAGCAGCATTAGTTCCGGTGACGACCGCCAATAAATACTTACCCCGATCGGCAATTCGAATCGTGTAATTTGCGCTGGTGACCGTTGTTTGTGAACAGGTCGCTGGAATCGCGTCCACCGTTTCCGGAGCCTGCAAAACTTTGGCGCTGCAGGTGTACCAGCTAAAACTCTGAACCGGGTATGGCTTTTTCCAACCGGCAGAAGCGCTCCAGACCGTTCCAACACTCGGTCGGTCGGCGGCACCGAAACCATCTGGCGGGTTCAAAACCGCGTCGGACAAAATAGTTGGGAAGTCGGCGACCGGGTCGGTTGACGCTGAAAAAGCCATAACTTTGGTTTCCGAAGCACCAACCTTGTTGGACTGTGCCACCGAATAAACCAGATACTTTCCGATGATGCTGGCGGCGTCGGGGATCATAAAATCTGTTTTGTTGGTGCGGGCCAGCGCTTTACAAGCGGCAACTGGCTTGGCCGCCACTCTCGCTTGCTGCCTTGACGAACAGGCATACCAGGATTGTTTGATGCTTGGCGTTGGGCTAGGGAAGCCTCGCCAAATTCCGTCGGTGCTGGTTACCTCGGTCTCAACCTTTGGTAGGCCAACAATAGTTGGCGGCATTACGTTATTTACCTTTTCGGTTATTTGAGTCGTAGATTTTGAATAGATAACGCTGGCCCCAATTACGTTGGCGCCTCTGACCGCGGCCACCAATGATTTGCTCGGATCGTCGAGACCTAGTTCATAACTTGCGCTGTTGGCACCAGCGATAACTTCACACTCTTCGCCAAGTTCATCGTTTACCTGCAAAAGCTTGGGACAGCGATACCACTGGTAGGTGATGGCCGCATCGGCAGGGGCCCAGGTTCCCGAACCAACAGTTACCGTTGCGGTGCCGCCGATGAGAAAGTTTGTGACTCCGGTAATGAATGGCGGAACCTTATTCACCGGTCCCGGTTTTATGGTGGCTGAAGTGGCTGAGTAGATGGTTGCGGTTCCCACCTCGTTGGTTACCACCAGACGAACTACCAGGCGCTGGTCTTGATTCCATGGCGAAGCGGGGATCTTGAAGTTGGCTTGCTTGGCGGCCGGGGTAATCAGTTCGCAGGTAGCTGGCAAGGTTTCCTGAGCGGTGATTGTTAGGTCGGAACAGACATACCATTCGTACTTCTTTTCGACCGCCGGAAAAGCCTTCCAGGTATCGTACTTAGCTTTAGCTGTTAGCTCATTGAAGATTGTGCCAAAGACTTCAACCGGGTGGTCTACGACAGGTGCCATCCAAACCGCAGTGGTGGTAGCGGAATACCAATCGGCCGGGCCATGCATGTTCACAGCTTGAACGTGAATCATTAGGTATTTTCCACGAACTGTTTCATCTGGAATAAGGGTCGGTGAGTCAGCTCCCTCGATCACCGAACAGTTTTGAGCCGAGTCAGAAGCGTTGTCCGATCCTTCCGCGAGCGCTAGGTCACAGGCTAACCACTCGTAAGACTTAGTAGGTGTCGGAGTTCCCTGCCACTGACCACCATCAGTGCCGATGGCTAAACCGACCACCGGATTTTTCTCTCCGGCCGGGTAGGTGAATATTGGGTCGGCAATCTTCACCGGACCAGACACTACCGCTAGCGTGTGCTGCGACCAAGCAGATGAAGCTCCGGCGGGGTTGGTTCCAGTAACTCTAAGAATTAGGTATTTGTCGAGCTGCGCAACAGTTGGTTTATAGGTTTCACCAGTGGCTTTTGCTATCGCTAAACAGTCTTGAGGCAGACCCAGAACCGGCAAATCAGAGCTGGAATTGCAGGCGTACCACTGTCGAGTAAAGTCCGGAGCTGGCGATCCGTCCCAGCTACCAACATCCGAAGAAACCGACAAGCCAACGAATGCTTTCCCGGTGAGCGTTGGTGCCACCAAGTTACTTGGCGGAAGATAAACCTCTGCGGTTGATGCACTGTAGGCAACCCAGTCATGTCCGTTCGAGTAGGTGACGGCCGCGACGAGGAATTTTTTGGCATCAGCAACGACCGGCCGATAAGTTCTTTGGGAAGCGTTGAGCTCGATTAGCGAGCATGAGGTATCTCGGAATTCAGACGCGATGATCACCCTGTTGTCGCAACGGAACCAGCTGTACATGCTGAGCGCGGGAGTGGGGTCGCCAACCCAGGATCCGTCGGTAACGGTTACATCGGTTAAAGTACTCGGATTGTTTGCGCCAGAAACTGAAACCACAGGCGACACCGTGTTCACCGGCCCGGTGCTTACCGGTTCGGTTGTCGATGCCGACCACACGGTGGTTTCCCCGGCGGCGTTCCTTGAGGTAACCGCCTGGCTGAGATATTTGCCTTCCTCAGCCAATGTAAGTTTCCATTTGCCGGTGCTTTTTTCAAGGACCGTGCAGTCATCAGGTTTGACCGAGGTCGGTTGCATTACCTGAACGGTGCAAACCCACCAATTATGAGTTTGCTTTAGGATAGGCGTGCCTCGCCATAATCCGTCGGTGGCGCTAAGAGTGGCCTGCACGTATGGGTACCTTGATTGAATAAGTGGAGGCGTAACGTTGACCGGTGGCTCAACCACAAATTTTGCAGTCGAGGCCGTGAACACCTCGTCGAGGTTTGAGTTTTCCGGGTCATCGGTTTCGGCATTAAATTTGTACGAACCACGGATGTGAACACCTAAGTACTTACCGGCTAGGTCGCTAGTGATTTTCAGAACTCGCGACGAGGCCGAACCGTCTTCGCGATAAATCTCTTCACACTTGGAATTCAGCTGGGTCACGCTTTGAGTAACCACTTTGGTACAAGCAAACCATTGGTAGGTATAGCCATTTGTGGCGGCACCGCGCCAACTTCCGAGTGTTGCTTCAACCGTGTAACCCACGCGAGGCGAACCGTCTTTGGCTGCCTGCCCAGTTCCGTAAATAGTTTTTGAACCCTTAAGGTACTTCGGCTTTACATAAACCCTGGCAGTGGTAGTGGAAAACCAAGTTCGGTTTTCGGTACCGTTGGCGACCGTTACTTTGTAACCCAAAAACTTGGTCTCGTCTTTGTAAGTCACGAGGTATTCAAAATCGGTTTCTTTTTTGATCAAACTGCAATCGGTTGGAACCACATCTTGAACGGCGGTATGTGGCGAGGTACAGATGTACCACTGGTAAGTGAATTTAAGGTCTTCTGGGGTTGCCTGCCACGAGCCTGGGCAGGTCCAAATACTTGCTCCAGCATCAACTTCTGAGTCGCTTTCAATTCCGCAAACCACAGGCAAACTATCGTCCACCAGTTTCGGTGGCGATCCGATTATTCCGGTGCTTCCGCTCGCTCGGGTTACCGGACCCACCGTGTTTCTAGCAGATATCTCGTAGTGAATGGTTTCGTTCACGTCGGCATCGGTGAGAGTGTAGCTGTTCGTGACGGCACCGAGAATGGGTAGTTCGCCGCGGAACCATTGAATCGACGGAGTGGCCGCGGGGAACGCGGTAAGCCCATAGTTGCCTGCCTGCAGGGTTTTACCAAGCCACTGATTTCCGCTAATGGTTAGGCTCCCGGTTACTTCAGGTAGCTGTAAAACCTGCAGGGTAGATGCGGTGTATCGGGTAACTGAACCGAGGCGGTTTTTTAACGTCAACTCCAAAACGACAAACTTTGTTACATCGGCCTGAGATAGCACGTAGCCACCAAAGTTTGCCTGGGTGATAACGGAACATTTAGTGGGCGAGAATGCTGAGGCAAAAACCACTCGAGTATCACAACGTAACCAGCGATAGGTCTGAACGGGCGACGGGGTGCCCCGAATTGAAAGTGGCATCAGGGTTAGAACATCACCTTTGTTTCGAACCGCCGCAAGTTTCGGTTCATCGTCGAAGCGAATATCTTCACCAACATCCGTTGTTGATGGAGAGTAGATGATATCGCTGGCGTAGGGGTTATCGGCTCGCACCGAAACACTCAGATACATGCCCGCATCGGCGGTTGAAATCAAATAGTTCTTTGATGTGGCGCCAGAGATCGCTGTACATCCAGGTTGAGGCGAAATAGATTTCACGGTCGCGGAGCCACATCGATACCACTGGTAGCTGAATGTTGGGTCGGGGAGCGCAGTCCAGGTTCCGTCGTTAGCGGTAACGGTAGATCCAACCTTTAAGGTAGCTGTGCCAGTGCTGGGTGCCTGAATCGAAACACTTTTCGGCCCGGAATTAACCAGAACGGTGGTGACCGTAAATCGTTTGGCCGAGCCAAGCTCGTTGGTCACGGTAACCGCAACCAGCAGGTATTTACCAACATCGGCGGAAACGAATTCATAGGTCGATAGGGTCGCGCCCGAGATCAAAGTACAGCCGGCGGGAACTGATGCCGAATCGGTATTGATCAGACTTGTGCAGCGATACCAGGCGTAGGTTTTGGTTGCCTCAGGAATCCCGCGGACCACTCCGGCGTTGCTGGTTAATGGGCTTCCGCCCAACACATGCTGACTACCAACGGATGGCGGTGAATCAAAACTTGGTGCCTCAAATACCTGCTCTCCGGTGGCCGACCAAATTTCGGTTAGTGCCAAGCCCTGAGCAGCAACAGTTTTTGCACTCAGATATTTTCCCGAGTCGGCCCGCACCGGTGTGTAGGTTGCGAGGTTTGCACCTGTAATTCGAGCGCAACCGTTGGGCTGTGTTGAGTATTTTGACGAAACCGGGGAATCACAGCGAAACCACGATGTGGTCAAAGTAGGCCTTGGGTAGCCACTCCAGGTAGTGGCTCCGGCATTGACCGCCGAACCAACTCGAATATGTCCCGTTGCAGCGGATGGTCGCAGTGCCGTGAGGTTGACCACGTCACCCGAGACGATGGAAGTTGAGGCTGAATACCGGGTGGTGGAGCCAGCCGAATTTTCGAGGGTAACTCTAACCGATAGGAAACTTGCCTCGTATTCAATTCCAATAAGAAGGGTCGATTCCGTCTCCCCAGCTATCTCGCTGCATGTGACCGGAGCAGAACTTGAAGCCAACTGTCTCTCGGAGCATTTCATCCACTGATATTTGGGAAGCGGAGCACCACCCACGTCTGAGGCATTCGGAATCGCGGTGAGGGTTTGCCCGGATACTGCAGTGCCGGAGATGCCTGGGTCGCTAGAAAAGAGCGGCTTAGTTTGAACCGTAAGATCCACTTGGGCAAAAGCCGTGGCCTCTCCAATTGAGTTGCTAGCGGTTTCGGCAACGGTTACGTATTTGTCTTGCCACTCAAGTAGAAGAGGAATTCTGCTAGAAGTTTCGCCAGCGAGCGCATCGCACCCGGGCGGGGCCAACGCGGCACCGGAATTCACGGGGGCATCACACAGATACCACTGATAAGAGAGGCTAACCGCGGGGCTAGCCGACCAGGTGCCGGCTCTAGCAATGATGTCACTTCCAACTACCGGTTGACCGGTGGTTGCGGTG
>CAIJWY010000003.1 GCA_903824455.1 uncultured Micrococcales bacterium | reverse complement strand
CTGCCAATCGGGCAAATCGTAAACCGACAAAAAGCTGGTGGCAGCACTGATCAGGGCCAACCAAACCAGCGGCAATGTGAGCCGGGTTAGGCGTGGTCGCAGGCGAGCTATGTTGGTCATCGGTTAATTGTGACGCAGGTGTTGAATGTCGGCGGCAGACACAGCCAATAGTTGATTGTCGCCGGGCACGCTGATCAGTAGGCGTCCGCCGTCGTCGAGTCCGGTGGCCAACCCAATCACTTCGCTTTCGTTGGGGAAAATTGCCCTAACCGTCATGCCAATCGTGCTGCACTCGGCACGAACTATCGATGTGGCTGCTTCAAAATCGTTTAAGAGGCTGCTTAGTTGCTCGATATAACTGCTCAGGAAATCATCGACGGAGCCAGACCAACCCTCTAATTGAAGCGAGGTGCTTTCTGGAATTGGAAGTTCCGCCAGGGTTAGCGTGAGATTGATTCCGGCTCCAATTACTACCCCGCTGGCATCCGGTAAGAGTTCGCTCAAGATTCCCGAAACTTTTTTCCCAGAAACCTGAACATCATTTGGCCACTTCAGCCCAACCGAGCTTCCTGCCAATGCTTGTTTTACGGCTCGACTCATGGCAACGCCTGCGACTAGCGGTAGCCATCCGAAGTTCTCTCTGGTCCAATTTTCTGGTCGAACCAAAATCGAAATCGCGAGAGATTTCTCGGGCGGCGAAACCCAAACTCGGCCGGTTCTGCCGCGTCCGGCAGTTTGTTCTCCCGCAACCAAAATGCTCAGGTGCGGGAAATCAATTGGCTTAGCCACGGCCAACGCCACCAAATCGGTGTTGGTTGAACCGGTTTGGGGCAGATATTGAAAGCGGGCTGCTAACTGTTCACTCTTGAAAAAGTCCATTGCTTACAATCGTAATCAGCCCGGCAGGTTGTATCGTTGCTTCATGACTGCCGACAAGCCAGACTACTCAACAACTGCGGGAAAACTAGCCGATCTTCGTGAGCGCTACCACCAGGCGGTTCACGCCAGTGGTGAAGCCGCAATTGAGAAGCAGCACGCCAAGGGTAAGAAAACCGCCCGCGAGCGCATCGAACTCTTGCTAGACCCAGGTTCATTCGTTGAGCTCGACGAGTTTGTTCGTCACCGCTCCACGGCGTTTGGTATGGAAAAGAATCGCCCTTACGGCGACTCGGTGGTAACCGGTGTTGGAACTATCAACGGTCGACAGGTTGCTCTGTTCTCGCAAGACTTCACAATCTTCGGTGGGTCGCTCGGTGAAGCCGCTGGAAACAAAATCATCAAAGTCATGGACCTTGCCCTTGCCACCGGTGTTCCACTCATTGGAATTCTCGACTCGGGCGGAGCGCGCATCCAGGAGGGTGTTATCGCTCTCGGAAAATACGGAGAGATTTTCAAGCGCAACACTATGGCCTCTGGTGTTATACCCCAGATTTCGCTAATCATGGGTCCGGCCGCCGGTGGCGCTGTTTACTCACCAGCACTAACCGACTTCGTGATCATGGTTGATAAAACATCAAATATGTTCGTGACCGGCCCCGACGTAATCAAGACCGTGACCGGCGAAGACGTTGGTATGGAAGAACTTGGCGGTGCTCTGACCCACAACAAGACTTCCGGGGTTGCCCACTATCTTGCCTCCGACGAAGACGACGCAATCGATTACTGTCGGAACCTGCTCAGCTACCTGCCAGAAAACAATCTCAGCGAAACCATTGCCTACGACGGCGCTGGCGAGCTTGAAATCACCGAGGCCGATCGCGCGCTCGATGTGCTCATTCCCGACTCACCTAACCAGCCATACGACATGCTCGAACTCATCGAGGCAATTGTCGACGGACATGAGTTCCTGGAAGTTCAACCACTTTTTGCACCGAACATCCTGATCGGTTTCGCCAGAGTCGATGGGCGCAGTGTTGGAATTGTTGCCAACCAGCCGTCACAGATGGCTGGAACCCTAAACATTGAAGCTGGAGAAAAGGCCGCTCGTTTTGTTCGATTCTGCGATGCCTTCTCAATTCCTATCTTGACGCTCGTCGACGTACCGGGTTACCTCCCTGGAACGGACCAGGAGTGGGCCGGGGTTATTCGTCGTGGCGCCAAGCTACTCTACGCATATGCCGAAGCCACTGTTCCGCTGGTAACCGTTATCACCCGCAAGGCTTACGGCGGCGCCTACATCGTCATGGGTTCAAAGCAGCTCGGTGCCGACATCAACCTGGCTTGGCCTACCGCCGAGATCGCTGTAATGGGTGGTCAGGGTGCCGTGAACATTTTGTTCCGAAACGAAATCAAGGCTGCCGAAGAGGCGGGACAAGACGTTGCGATGGTTCGAGCCAAGCTGGCTGCCGAATACACCTACAACGTGGCCAGCCCGTTCTTGGCCGCCGAGCGAGGTGAGCTCGATGGCATCATCGAACCAGCTGCCACTCGCATCGAGGTAATCAAGTCGCTTCGCGCCCTTCGCACCAAACGAGCCAGCATTCCGCCGAAAAAGCACGGAAACATTCCGCTGTAATGAGCGATCAAGAAGAGGTTCAACAGGCGCTTTCGGTAGTGCGGGGAAACCCAACCGACGGCGAACTGGCCATGGTGATTGCGGTCTTGAACTCGGCCATCAACGATGCCGAGTCCGCCAAGGCTAGGGCGCCGAAGCAGTATCGCTCAACCTGGGGTCGGAACACCGCCATTCTTCGTGGCAGCCTCACCCCTGGCTTCGGTCAGTGGTCGGCGAGTACGCGACCAGGACTCGATTAGTCACTATCCCCCAAAGAGTGGACATCTATTTGTTAGGTGCTCGCTATCTTCCACCGTCATACTTATGCCAAGGAGTCAAACAAGGTCAGGGGCCTTTGATTCTGGGGAGGGCCTGTTTACAGGTTCGGGGGAGTAAAGCCGATGAAGAAATTCATCGGTTTTTGCTTTAAAACTTCAACCAGAGATCTGGTGCCTCAGTGCCGGGCCTAGTGGCCATCACGGTGACCACCCACTTCTCTCCCCGAGGCGAACGAACCACCACTTTGCCGGCAACCACCGAGTTGATAGCACCGGCAACTTTTTCCAAGATATGTTCCAGCTGAGAAGCCGGAAGTTGGTTAAGGCCACCCTCATCGAGAATCAAAACATCTATGCCCCTGGCTCTGGCCTCTGCCGTGGCTTTCCTAACAGTGGGGTTCAAAAGAGCTCGACCGCGTATGTCGTCTCGCAGGCTTGATTCGAGTTGAAGAAATTCTTCTTTTTCTCGTTTCGTCACCGCACCTCGGTTGACCGAGATTTGCCCCAGTGCATGCAGTGATCTTTCTAAAATATTTTGCAACCGAACTTTCCGCTCTTCTCCAGCAGCATCCGATCCAATGATTGCCGCTTCCGCAGCCATTTCACTATTCTGCAATTCCACAACTTCGCGATCGGCACGTTTCAGAGCAAAGGCGGTGGCAGAAGCTGCAGCAATCAAAATCGCCATGCCCTCGATTCCAACCTCACCGAGACCTTCCAGCCCATCTTCCACAACAACCAGAAAAGATACTAAAGCTGCGGTTATCCAAGCCATGGCACTCTGACCTCGGGCAGCCAGCACACCCAGCAGTGCCGACATACCGCCGACATACCAAGTGGCATAGGGGTCGGTGTGCCCGGTTTGAAGTCCCGAATTGGCAACAATGACGGTTGCCACGGCGCCAATCGCCACGAGCGAACCGAAACCCCGACTGATGGTCAGTCCTTTGCTGGCCACAACCGAAATCACCATTGTGGCCATATAGATTGCTATCGAAAGTGCGAGTGACAGGATATTCACGTAGCCTCGCCAAGCGGACGCACCGAGAATGGCGTGATAGAGACCAAACAGAATTGACACTAGGGCCAGCAGCCACCTTGGAGCGTTAAGCATCTGGGCTCCATTTCAAAATCACGGTGG
>CAIJWY010000002.1 GCA_903824455.1 uncultured Micrococcales bacterium | reverse complement strand
ATTTGCCGATACCGATATACCCCGCATCATCATCGGCAACCACCTGGGCTATCGGCCGGGCGATTGGCGTGGTTCTCGATACCCTCGCCGCTATTCCCGACGAACTTCCGGCAGACGTAGTGAAATCGGAAGGTTTGCTTTCGCTAGATGCGGCGATTCGTCAAATCCATGTTCCAAAGGTTTCCGCCGAGTGGCAGGCTGCCCGCGACACCCTTCGGGTTCACGAAGCATTTGTTCTTCAGGCGTGGTTGTTGAAACGCCGTGCCGAAAACGCTCATCAAAATTCAACTCCACGCGTGGCCGCCGCCGATGGTGTCCTGACCAGATTCGATAAACAGCTTCCGTTCGTTTTGACCGAGGGGCAACTGACCGTTGGTAGCGAAATCTCGAGTGATTTGGAGCAGCCACATCCGATGAATCGCCTGTTGCAAGGGGAGGTGGGTTCTGGAAAAACCATCGTTGCTCTCAGAGCCATGCTGGCCGTTGCCGATAGCCAAGGGCAGTCGGCGATGCTGGCTCCAACCGAGGTTTTAGCGTCGCAGCACTTTGAATCGATCAGTAAGACTCTCGGCCCAGAACTAACTTCCGAGCTCGGTGTCACGCTACTCACCGGTCAGTTGAATACCGCGGATCGCAAACGGGCTCTGCTTCAAATTGTTTCCGGCAAGGCTCGCATCGTAGTTGGCACTCACGCACTACTCGGCGACAAGGTCGAGTTTTACGATTTAGGTTTAGTGGTGGTCGACGAGCAACACCGATTTGGCGTGGATCAGCGAGAAACTCTTCGGCTCAAGGGCAAGTTGCCCCCGCATGTGCTCACCATGACGGCGACGCCGATACCAAGAACCGTTGCGGTTACCGTTTTCGGAGATTTAGACATTTCCACCCTCGATCAATTACCGGCCGGTCGCAAAGAAATTCAAAGCCATGTGGTTCGATTCAACCAAGCTGCATTGGTTGCCAGAACCTGGAAGCGAATTGCCGAAGAGGTTGCCGCCGGTCGTCAGGCTTTTGTGGTTTGCCCTAGAATCGACGAAACTCAAATCGAAGAAGGCGACGAACTCGAAGCCGAGCCGGGTATTCCAATGGCGGCAGCCGAAACGATTGCCAAAAATCTAAGCGCGATGCCGGTTTTCTCAAATGTTCGCATTGGTCTAATGCACGGCCGGATGTCGAGCGAAGACAAGGCTTCGGCGATGGCTGCCTTTAGCTCCGGCGAACTCGACGTCTTGGTATCAACCACCGTTATCGAGGTAGGTGTCGATGTTCCCAACGCCACGGTGATGGTGGTGCTAGACGCAGATCGTTTTGGAGTGTCCCAGCTTCATCAGCTGCGCGGGCGCATCGGTCGCGGAGGTCATGCCGGACTCTGCCTACTGCTAACCACGGCCGACGAAGGGTCACTCGCACTAGAGCGAGTTCAGGCTGTTGCCAACACCCTAGACGGCTTCCGACTGAGCGAAATCGATTTGGAACTGCGAGGCGAGGGCGATGTGCTCGGTGCCAATCAATCGGGCACTCGTTCTAGCTTGAAACTACTTCGTGTGATGCAAGATGCCGATCTGATTGCCCGAATGAGAACGGCCGCCGATGAATTACTCAAAATCGACCCCACGTTAGAAAAGAACATCAGCCTTGCCGAAACTTTGGAAAGATTAGACGAAGCCGCAAAAGAGAATATCGCGAAGGGCTAGTTACCAACTAACCTAGATACATGAGCAAGCTCGCCGTTTACCCCGGCTCATTCGATCCGATAACCCTAGGACACCTCGATATCATCGAACGTTCCCTAGAGGTTTTCGAACACCTTCAGGTCGTTGTTGTCCACAACCCTGGCAAAGAGCCGTTCTTCACACCTGCCCAACGGGTGCAGATGGTCACCGAATCTCTTGCGGAAAGAAACCTGTTGTCTCGGGTAACCGTTTCGTCTCTCGACTCAGGACTTCTCACCACATACGCCAAGAAACTCGGTGCGACCGTAATGATTAAAGGCTTCCGCACCGGAGTCGACATCGAGTACGAACTGCCCATGGCCCGAGTGAACCGCGACCTAACTGGAATTGAAACCGTGTTCCTGCCATCAGATCCTGGAAACACTCACATTTCATCCAGTCTGGTAAAACAAGTTGCTGCACTCGATGGCGAAATCTCAAAATATGTAACTGCCTCGGTAATCCGGGCCTTTAAGACAAAGGGCTAAGTTGAGCAATCCTTACCTAGTTCCAATTCATGAACTCATGCACCGCCCGGGAGCGCTGCGCCGAATCGAACTGACTTTCCCAGCCCCCGAGGCTCTCGACAACGGCTTTGCCGCGATTGCCAAGGGAGCGGAAATCGACATCGACGGACGCGTTGAATCCGTGCACGAAGGCGTTTTGGTGACCGCAAACGTGCAATCCGAAGCCAAAACCGAGTGTTCTCGTTGCCTCGATCCACTCGAACTAGATGTTGATGTGGAATTTCAGGAACTTTTCGCCTATTCTTTAACTGACGAAGATGACCTAGTCATTACAGATGATTCAATTGATCTGGAACAGGTTGTCCGAGATGCGGTAGTGCTTTCACTTCCGTTCCAACCAATTTGTAGCAGCGACTGTGAAGGTCTTTGCGCCGATTGTGGAGCGAAGCTAAAAGACAATCCGCAACATGCGCACGAAGCCACGGTTGACCCGAGGTGGAATGCCCTAAAGAACTTGATGGAGTAGAAATGCCAGTACCAAAAAGACGCCTATCCCGTGCACGCACCCACGCGCGTCGTTCGCAGTGGAAAGCCGCTGAGATGACCCTAGTGAAGACCGTGGTAAACGGTAAGACCGTTTACAGCCTTCCTCACCGAGCCAAGGTTGTCGAAGACTCAGCCGGCAACGCACTGTTCATGGAGTACAAGGGCCGTAAGGTCGCAGACGCTTAAATGACTCTTGGCGAGCTTCAGGCTCGGCTCGGTGTGACAATCGAACCAGAGTTACTTGAACTTGCTTTGACCCACACTTCGTTCTCTTACGAGAATGGCAATCAACCCAGTAATGAACGCCTCGAGTTTTTAGGCGATTCGGTACTGGGTTTTGTTGTTTCCGCTCACATCACCCAAACGTTCACCGACCTTTCCGAAGGTGAACTCAGCCGCTTGAAAAACGCTGTGGTCTCGGCCAAGGCTCTGGCTCCGATTGCGGAAAACTTGCGACTTGGCGATTACCTTCGGCTGGGTGTTGGCGAAGAACGCACCGGCGGACGCACCAAACCCAATCTGCTAGCCGATTCGTTTGAGGCAGTGCTCGGGGCAATCTATGTTTCAGCTGGAATCGACGCCGCCACCGAGTTTCTGCGAGCACAGGTTTTCCCGCTACTCGCAGACCCAACCGCACTGCTAAACGCTTCGGAGCCAAAAACCAAACTTCAAGAGTTGGCAGCCAAACTGGGCCTACCAAATCCCGAATACACCCTCACCCATGACGGGCCGGATCACGATCGCACCTTCACTGCGAGCCTCCTCATCAAGGGACGCATTTTTGTTGGTACCGCACGAAGCAAACGAGACGCCGAAACCGAAGCCGCGCTGGCTGCCCTCTCCAAACTTGCCTGATGCCCGAGTTACCTGAAGTAGAAACGGTGCGGGCCGGTCTCGCCGAATTCATGACTGGCGCCACCATCGATGCCGTCGAGATTTTTGACGCTCGCAGTTTGAAGCGCCACCGGCCGGGTCCCAACGACTTTATAAAAACCCTGACCGGAGCAAAAATTCGTTCGGTCATTCGTCGCGGCAAGTTTTTGTGGATGCCTCTCGACACCGAACCGCTTGCCCTAGTGGGACACCTCGGTATGAGCGGTCAAATGCTGGTTCGCACCCCCGATTTTGAGCCCGACAAACTAACCCGAGTGATTCTGCATTTCACCGATCCGAGTGGAACCGAGTTTCAGATGCGATTTGTTGATCAGCGAATTTTTGGTTCGCTCGCGATCGACGAATTGGTGTCGACAAATGATTCAACCGACCAGACCATTCCAACCACAGCGGCCCACATTGCTCGCGATCCGCTAGATCAGCACTTTGACGAAAAATCGGTGATTGAGAAACTTCGGAAACGAAGCGCGGGCATCAAAAAGATTTTGCTAGATCAGCAACTGATGAGCGGGGTCGGCAACATCTACGCCGACGAAGCCCTGTGGCGGGCTAAGTTGCACTACGACCAGCCATCCAACACTCTGGGTATTGCCAAAACCAAAGAACTGATTTCTCACGTAACCGAGATTTTGGCGGCGGCGGTGAAGGTTGGCGGCACCAGTTTCGACGAGCAGTACAAGAACGTAAACGGTGAATCAGGGTACTTCGAAATCTCATTGAACGCCTATGGAATGACCGGCCGTCCGTGTAATCGATGCGGCAAGCCCATTCGGCGCGAAAGTTGGATGAACCGCGGCTCCCACTTCTGCCCAACCTGTCAGAAACTGCGCAAGGCATAGGGTAATTTTGGTGTTTGGGAATCTATTTCCAACCGACACAAAACCTTGAAGGAGAGTGAGCTGTTTTGTATCTGAAAAGCCTCACCCTCAAAGGTTTCAAGTCGTTTGCGCAGCCAACCACTTTCAACTTTGAACCGGGAGTCACCGCAGTAGTCGGTCCGAACGGTTCCGGTAAATCAAACGTGGTGGACGCCCTGGCCTGGGTTATGGGCGAGCAGGGTGCCAAAACTCTTCGTGGCGGCAAAATGGAAGACGTAATCTTCGCCGGAACCTCAACCAAGGGACCACTCGGTCGCGCCGAAGTTCAGCTCACCATCGACAACACCGACGGCGCATTGCCGATTGAGTACACCGAAGTAACCATTAGTCGAACTCTGTTCCGCAACGGCGGAAGCGAATATGCCATCAACGGCGATCCATGCCGTTTGCTGGATGTTCAAGAACTCTTATCAGACTCGGGTCTTGGCCGAGAAATGCACGTGATTGTGGGTCAAGGACAGCTCGACGGCGTGCTGAGGGCAACCCCCGAAGAGCGTCGCGGTTTTATTGAAGAGGCCGCCGGAATTTTGAAGCACCGACGTCGTAAAGAAAAGACGGTTCGCAAACTCGAGGCAATGCAAACCAACCTCACCAGGCTTAGCGACCTTGCCGGCGAAGTTCGCCGCCAATTAAAACCACTGGGCCAGCAGGCCGAAGTTGCCAGGGAGGCGCAGGGCATCGCTCAGGTTTTGCGCGACGCCAAGGCCAGAATCATGGCCGACGACATTCACACCCTTCACGCCACTCTCGAAGAGACCGCAAAAAACGAGTCCGATCGCAAGGCCGAGCGAAACATCTTGGCCGAGGTGCTGGGTGAAAACACCGCTCGACTGGGAATTCTTGAATCGGCACAGGTTTCTACCGAGCTCGATCAAACTCGCGCTCTGGGCTTCGAGTTCGATTCGGTTGGCGAACGGTTCCGCAGCCTACTTTCCATGGCTAATCAACGTGTGGCAATGCTCGCTCAGCAGCAAGAAGTTAACGGTGCAGTAATTGACCCAGCGCAGATCGATGCCGAGGCTGATTCGGCCGATAGGTTGTCTGACGAACTTGCCACTGCCGTTGAAGAGCTTCAATCCAAGTTGGCCGAAGCCGAGACTAAACGAAACTCTGCTCGCGATGCTCTCGAAGCTTTCGATGGTCAATTGGCCGAGCAAAACTCTCTGATCTCAGCTTTCGATCTCGAAAAATCCAGACTCGCCAACGAAGCGGCGGTTGCCGAATCTCGTTTGGCTTCATTCCGTGAAGAGCTGATTCGTCACGAGTCGGCTCTGGAAGAAGCTAAGGCTCGTTTGGCAACTTCTCAGAGCGAATACTCAACCCTTGAGGTGCAATTACAGGGTGAAAGCTCCGGCGGCGACAATGCCCTTGAACAGCGCTATGAAGCTGCTCAAAAGGCCGTTTCCAGTTCCGCGGTAACCATTGAAGGTTTACGTGAGGCTCTTCACGAAGCCGAACGTGAGCGCGACTCACTCTCGGCAAAACGTTCGGCACTCAACCTCACTCTCGAGCAAAAAGATGGAGCCTCGGTTCTTTCGAATGCCGGGCTTCGAGGAATTCGCGGCCTCGTGGCATCACACATGCAAATCGCCCCAGGCTTCGAAGCCGCGATTGCTGCCGCACTTGGACCTTTGGCGGATGCACTGGTTGCCGATAACCGCGACGCCGGTTTAGAAGCTATTGCTCACCTAAAAACTCAAGATGGCGGCCGCGTTGAACTGGTGGTTGCCGATGTCGACGCCAAGCTTTCCGCCACCGGTGAAATCAAAGTTGGTGGAGTTCGCAACGCCACCGAAGTGGTTTCGGCGGCAACAGGTATTTTGAACCTTCTAGCCGGTGTCATCATCGTCGACGATTTGGCCGCTGCCAAAGAACTTTATCGAGCCGACAAAACCGCTATCTCGAAAACCCTAATTACTCTCGATGGCGACGTGCTGACCGAAACCGTTATTCGCGGAGGTTCCGGCAAGAAACCTTCCAAGGTTGAGTTGGTTGCCGAACGCGACGCTGCTGAAAAGCGCCTGACCCGTGTAAACGACACCATTGAGAACACCAAGGGTGATTTGGTTCAGGCTCGCGCAACCGAAGAGGCAGCTAAAGCTTCGGCCAAAGAAGCCCACTCGGCACTCAGCGAACATGATTCTCAGCGGGCACAAAACGCCGAAGCGCTGGGACGCCTGCGGGTTGCTGTTGAAGCCGCCACCAGCGAAGTTGAGCGCCTGGCCAGTGTTGCTGCGAACGCTCTGGAAAAGATTTCAGAGTCGGAGAATCTTCTGGCTGCCGCTGTGAAGATCCACGATGACTTTGCCTCGCAAGAGCGCCCATCGGTGGATTCCTCCGAACGCCCAACCCTTGTCGACAATCTTGAGCAAGAGCGCCAGAGCGAACTAGAAGTGCGGGTAGATCTGGGTGCAGCGGTTGAGCGTTTGCGGGTTGAGAAGTTGCGAGCCGAAACTCTGCGCTCGCAGGTGGTCGAGGCCAAAGAAGCGCTTGAGCGCGCTCGCATTGCCAGCGAAGCCCAGGCGCAGCAACTTCTATCAGCCCAGCTTGTTCTAAATGTTTTGCCGCAGGTTATGGAGCGCATCGCTCTCGACAGCAGCAAGGTCAAAGTCAAACTTGGCGAACTCGAGAACGCGCGCAGCGGTCAGTTTGCTGAATTGGTAAAACTTCGCGGCGAAACAGCTGATGTGCAAAATCGACTTTCCGCACTGACCCAAACCGTTCACGATATCGAGTTGGTTAACTACGAAAAGAAACTAAACCTAGCCAATTTGGTTACTCGCGCCTACGACGAACTCGGCCTCGAGCAGAATGTTCTTCTTGCGGAATACGGCCCGAATCAGCAGATTCCAGACGCGAATTCAGAAACCGGATTCAAGGCCTTTAACCGAGAAGACCAGCAGAAGCAACTCAAGGATGCCGAGCGCCTGCTTGAGCGACTGGGCCGCGTAAACCCGCTGGCTCTTGAAGAATTTGCGGCTCTAGAGCAAAGACACAAGTTCCTTACCGAACAGCTAACCGACCTCACTCAGACCCGTAAAGACCTTTTGCAAATCATCGACGAACTTGATGAAAAGATGCAAACGATTTTCGCCGACGCCTTCGCCGACACCAAGGCTGCCTTCGAAAAGGTGTTCCCAGTGCTCTTCCCTGGCGGTACCGGCTCGATCTTCCTAACCGATCCAGAGAACATGCTGACCACTGGTATCGAAGTAACCGTAAAACCAGCCGGCAAGCGAATCGAACGTCTTTCACTGCTATCCGGGGGTGAGCGTTCGCTCGCAGCCGTTGCTCTGCTGATAGCTATCTTCAAGGCTCGTCCTTCGCCGTTCTACGTGATGGATGAGGTTGAAGCTGCGCTAGACGATGCCAATCTCGGACGTCTGTTGCACATCTTCGAAGATCTTCGAGCCACCTCACAGCTCATCATCGTTACTCACCAGAAGCGCACCATGGAGATTGCCGATGCGCTCTACGGTGTTTCGATGCGCCAGGACGGCGTTTCGGCGGTTGTTGGCCAGCGCCTAGGGGAGCGTTCCTAAATGGGCTTCCTGTTCTGGAAAAAGAAAGACAAGGCAGCTCCCGCTCCGGAAGTCGAAGTAGTTCCGGAAGTTCCTGTCGAAAAACCAAAGCGACCTTTCTTCCTAAAGCCGAAGCCAAAGGCAGAACCAAAGCCTGAGCCGGAAGTAGAAGAACTACCCGAACCGATCCTCGAAGTAGTTCCCGAACCGGTAATTGAAATTGAAGTTGCAGAACCAGTTTCTGAGCCTGAGCCTGAAAAAGTTGAGGTGGTGCTTCCAAAGCGCAGCTTCGCCAAAGGAATCAAGAGCCTTTTCACCAGAATCAAATTCGATCCGGAGAATTTGGATGAGCTGGAAGATGTGCTAATTCAGGCTGACTTTGGCGTCGATGCCGCCGAGGCAATCGTCACCGAGGTAAAACTTCGTGCCAAAAAATCTGGCGCATCATCCGAGGTTGAACTGAAAAAGATCCTTGCGGACCTAATCACCGAAAATCTCGAACGCAACGATAAAGAGTTGAACCTGTCGTCCGGGCAGTTGCCTTACGTGGTTCTAGTGGTTGGCGTCAACGGAGTTGGCAAGACCACCACCATTGGAAAGCTGGCCAAGTATTTGGGTGAAGCCGGATCACGCGTGGTGATTGCCGCCGCCGACACCTTCCGCGCCGCCGCCGTAGAACAGATTGCCACCTGGGCGGAACGAGCCGGTGCCACACTGGTTCGCCCAAAGGCCGAGGGTCAAGACCCAGCTTCGGTTGCCTTTGAAGGAACCGAGGTTGCCTTGGCTCAGCAGGCCGACGTTCTGATCATCGACACCGCCGGTCGCCTGCAGAACAAGAAAGACCTTATGAACGAACTTGAAAAGATTCGTCGCGTGGTTGAAAAGAACTGTGTCATCGCCGAAGTT
>CAIJWY010000001.1 GCA_903824455.1 uncultured Micrococcales bacterium | reverse complement strand
TCGTGCTTCGAGCGACCGCAACCGCCCGCGTCGTCGCACCCACGGTGGCTCGACTAAGCCCACTGAATAGCAGAACCGGTAGCCTGGGCTTCGATTCGCTTGAGCATTTCCAAATCGGTTTTTCTCTCCCCAAGACGATTCGGCTTGCCACCCATGCCATGGTAGTCGGAGGAGCCGGTCACAATCAGATCGAATTCTTCAACGAGGCCGGTTAGCCAAGCACGGGCAACGTTACCGACTTCTCGATGGTTTACCTCAAAGCCGTCTAGCCCCTCACGTATCAGAGCAGTGAAATTTTCTCGATGCTGTTCGGTGATTACCAAATCTTTTTTCTTGCTTTCGCGTGCCATCGGGTGAGCCATGATCGACACTCCACCGGAGGCCTTGATGAGCTTCACAGCCTCTACCGTGTCTATCCCAGCACTCGGTACGAAGAATTTTGCATCCTTGTCTAGAGGTCCCGCGAAGGCCTCGTCCCGGTCTGCAACTAGATTGAGTGCTGCCATGGCATCTGCAATGTGAGGCCGCCCCAAAGACTTGCCTTCCTCCATAAGAGTGGCACGTACCGCGTCCATGGTCAGGGTTTTGTAGTGTTCACGCAAATTTTCTACGTAGCGCTCGATACGCGTGCCCCGATTGACGCGGATTTCTGCCAAGGTTCGTTGAAGCGGTTCGTAAGAGGCGTCTGGAAGGTAGGCCAGCATGTGCACCGACACCCCGTGGTGGTTGGTGGTGATCTCAATGCCAGGAACAAAAGTAATGCCGTGCTTGGCAGCTTCGACTCGGGCTTCAGCCCAGCCAGCTGTGGTGTCGTGGTCGGTTAGTGCAAGGGTGGTAATTCCTGCTTCGGCTGCGTATTGGAAAATCTGCTCCACCGATTCTTTACCATCGGAATGGGTGCTGTGTGAATGCAAATCAATCTTCATAACTACCTCCTTCAACCCCCTAAGACTATCGGGAAGGTATGACGTTTTAGTGGCAGTATGGAACGCATGACCGATAAGCAACAGAAGCCAGTCAGCGGCAGAACCACCAGCCCCAACAGCCCTGAATTTATGAAATTCATCTCGGGTGGTTGGGCCGATGAGAGTGATTCTCTTCCCTCGATGAATGAGGCGGCTGGGTATGCCGCGAAGCGTCGTGCTGTTGTTGCCAAGGAATTCTCTGGCAAGATTTTGGTGATTGAAGCTGGTGGAATCATCAACCGCTCTAACGACACCGAGTTTCGTTACCGCCCGCACACTGCCTTCGCCCACCTCACCGGCTGGGGAGCTCACACGGTACCTGATTCGGTTCTGGTTATTGACGCCAGGGCTCACGCGCATCACTCGCAGGTTTTCTTCCGCAAGACTGCGGGGCGTGAAACCGAGGAGTTTTTCACGAACTCATCAATTGGTGAATTTTGGGTAGGTCAGCGTCCCGGTTTGGCCGCCGTTTCTGCTCTGCTTGGAATAGAAACTCGCGACCTATCCGATTTGGATAACGTTCTCAGTGAACTACCCGATGAGCTGGTGATTCGTTTAGACAACCTTGATTTGGCTCAGTACCTCGACGAACTTCGGCTGGTCAAAGACGAATACGAGATTGAACAGATGCGCGGAGCAGTGGCTGCCAGCGTTGAGGGTTTCCACGATATTCTTCGAGCCATTCCGCAGGCGATGAAACATGAACGCGGTGAGCGAGTGATCGAGGCGGCGTTCTTCGCCAGAGCTCGACTCGACGGTAACGACATCGGCTACGAAACCATTGCGGCATCCGGTGCGCATTCCTGCATACTTCACTGGACTCAAAACGATGGTTCCGTGAAAGCCGGAGATCTGCTTTTGGTAGATGCCGGAGTTGAGTTGGAATCGCTTTACACCGCCGATGTGACCAGAACCATTCCCGTGAGCGGTCACTTCAGCCCAGCCCAGCGAAAAGTTTATGAAGCGGTTCTAGAAGCTGCCGATGCCGCCTTCGCCATCGCAAAGCCAGGTGTTCTGTTCAAGCAATTGCACGAGGCTGCCATGGAAGTTATCGCCAAAAAAATGATTGGGTGGGGTTTCATCGACATCACGCTAGAAGAGGCACTCGCTGGCGACCGTCAACTTCACCGCCGTTGGATGGTTCACGGAACCAGCCACCACCTCGGCATGGATGTTCACGATTGCGACAAAGCTCGCCGCGAAATGTATCGCGAAGCGCCTTTGCGTGAGGGAATGGTCTTCACAATCGAACCGGGCATTTACTTCCAGCCGGATGACCTTCGGGTTCCAGAAGAGTTCCGCGGAATTGGGATTCGCATCGAAGACGATGTGCTGGTAACGGCAACCGGTCTAGAAAACCTAACCGCCGCACTGCCTCGTCACCCAGACGACGTTGAGGCGTGGATCGCTTCGGTTGGTTAAGCCTTCTTGATTTTGCTATTGGCCTTGGCGATGGCATCTTCCGATTGAGCTTTTAGGTCTTTCGGAATCTGGATCTCGTAGCTGTCGGCGATTATGCTGCTTTGCGCGGTGAAAGATCGTTTGTTGCGGCTCAGTGAAAAACGAATCAGATTTGCCATGGCGCCTATGCCCGCAAAGGTAATCAAAGTTGAGGCATAGCTGCCGGCGTCGGTGGCAGCCGAGGTGAAAATGTGGACAACCAAACCAATCAGGCTTCCATTGATGGCACCGCTGAGGGCAATCCGTGGATAACCAATCCGTCCGCGCATGCGTTCTACGGTTCTCACGCCTCGACCCACGATTGCGATTTGTCGCACTGGAAATTCGCCACTCAAAAGCTTTTCAACATGCTCAACGGCGGCGTCATACGTGTCAAACTTGGCAATTATTTCTGCACTAGGCAGTACGTCTCGGTTCTTGGCCAATAGTGTTCACCCTCTGTTCGTATTTCCTATTCTGGCACGCCTTGCACACCTCGTCTAAGGTTGGTTAGGTGAGTGTAACCAGAGTATATGTAGCCCGCCTTGTTGGCTGTGGCGTCTTTGACCCCGCGGGAGACCGTGTTGGAAAAGTCATCGACGTTCTTTTGGCATACCGTAAAGCTGGTTCACCGAAGGCAACCGGCCTACTAATTGAGATTTCCGGACGTCGTCGAGTGTTCGTTCCAATCACCAGAGTCACCTCGATTGTGCCGGGTCAGGTCATAACCACTGGTCTTATTGACCTTCGTCGTTTCACCCAGCGCGGCCGTGAAGTGCGCGTGATTGCTGAGATTTTGGGTCGTCGGGTGATCCTCGCCGATGGAACCGGTGTGGCCAACATTGAAGACATTGCGATCGAAGTTACCAAATCAAAAGACTGGTTTGTGAGCGAACTGTTCCTTCGCAAGCCAAAGGTTTCGGCGTCGCCATTCGCTCGCGGCGAAACCACTTTTGCTACTTGGGAACAGATCATTGAGTCAGATCCCAACGACGACGGGCACAACGCCCAAGCCCTGATCGCCAGCTATTCAGATCTGCGTCCCGCCGACCTTGCCAGCGCACTGATGGATTTGCCAGACGACCGAATGGTTGAAGTTGCCGAAGAACTCGACGACGAACGTCTTGCCGATGTTTTGGAAGAGCTCCCAGAAGACGAACAGATCGACATTCTCGAGGAGCTCGACGACGAGCGTGCTGCGGAAGTTTTGGATCTGATGGAACCAGACGACGCCGCCGACCTGATGGCCAACCTTTCCAAAGAGCGTTCCGACGCCATTTTGGATTTGATGGACGAAGAAGAAGCCGACGACCTGCGCATGCTGATGCAGT